>JAFGSP010000160.1 GCA_016934775.1 Candidatus Woesearchaeota archaeon
AATGCACTCTCTGCCCTCATAACTGTCCTATTCCTGAAGCAGGGTTAGGAATATGCAGCGTAAGGAAAAATGTGAAGGGAAAACTATATTCATTAGTGTACGGGAAGCCAATAGCCTCTCATGTTGATCCGATCGAGAAAAAACCATTGTTTCATTTTAAACCAGGCTCTAAGATATATTCTTTTGCGACCGCCGGATGCAACTTCAGGTGCGAGTTCTGCCAGAACTGGGAGATCAGCCAGATAAGCAAGGGAGAGCAGGGAGAGATAATAGGCGAGAAAAAATCACCTTCTCAGATTGTTAAGGAAGCTATTGCAACAGGATGCGAGAGCATAGCGATGACCTATGTTGAGCCCACTATATTTTTTGAATACGGCTTGGATACTTGCAAAGAGGCGAAAAAGAACGGCCTGTATACTGTCTTTGTATCGAACGGCTATATCAACAAAGAGCCAATAGATATGATCCAGCCTTATCTTGACGGCATAAACATAGACCTGAAATCTTTTTCAGAAGAGTTCTATAAGAAGAGATGCGGGGCAAGGCTCCAGCCTGTTCTAGACTCAATAAAGTATTATCACAAGAAAGGAGTCTGGGTGGAAGTGACGACTCTCATCATTCCGGGCGAGAATGATTCTTCAGCTGAACTGAAGAAAGCTGCTGAATTCATTGCATCTGTTGATAAAAATATGCCTTGGCACATATCAAGGTTCCATCCTGATTATAAGATGACTGACAAGCAGCGGACTCCTCTTGAGACACTCCACAAGGCTTACAATATAGGAAAGAAGGCAGGATTGAATTACGTCTATGTCGGCAATGTTTCCGGAGACAAGTACGAAAACACTTATTGCCCGAAGTGCGACAAGCTTTTAGTTGAGAGATGTGGGTTTGAGATAGTGCAGAATAATTTGAAAGAAAATAAGTGTGGATTCTGTGGGGAAGAGATTGCGGGTGTTTTCTAGACTATTTTTGGGCAATCCAAAAAGTTTATAAACCAAAAAGATATTCTAATATACTAATATGTATACCGAAAAATCTAAAGAAAATACAGAGGTGGAAGACATGGACGGATGGAAAGAAGAGTTCGGCTTCGAGGATCTTGCTAAAGAGGAGAAGAAAAAGGAATCACCTAAGTGATTCTCCTATCCTTATTTCTTGTTTCTCTTAAAATCGATCCAGTCGATTATATCTTTTAGATAGCCATCAATTTTCGGGTTTACTTTTTTTGCGTTTCCTAGTTCTCTTGGAGTTGGCTTTTCAAAATAGTCTCCTTTGCTGACATCCAGGATTTGAGATTCATAGACGCTCCTATGCCCGCATATTATATAGCTAACTACAATGGCCAGGCTTGACATCAGTCCTGCTTCCGGTCCGAACATCTCCATTGCAAGGACAGAGCTTGCAAGAGGAGTATTAGTTGCAGCCGCAAGGACTGCGAACATCCCTACTGCAGCAAAAAAGACAGTACTTAAGCCGAATAACTCTGCCAAGGTGTATCCTGAAGTTGAGCCAATGAAAAACAAAGGAGTTATTATTCCACCTGACCCGCCTGAGCCGAGGGTGATTGAGGTCAACAGGATTTTTTCAAGGAAGGAATAATTGTTTATCTGGTTCCCATCAAGCACAGATTCAATAGTGCCCGTCCCCAGCCCGAATATATTGAATGGCATTCCCAGGGCAAGAAGAAGTGCCAGGATTAATCCGCCTATTGCAGGCTTAAGATAATTGGGCAGGGTCAGTTTTTTAAATGCATCTGAGACAAATTTGAGTGATTCTATGAATAACAGCGTCACCAATCCGAAAAATATCCCTGCAACTATTATCTCTACAAAGAAACTTCTTGAAAAGTGTTCTGTTATATCAATTGTTGCGTGATGATATCCAACACCAAGGTAGCTTGCGGTATTATAGGCAACAATCCCTGCAACAAAAGACGGAAAGATTACTGAATACATGAGCTGCCCAAGGAAAAGCACCTCGATCCCGAAAATTGAGCCGGCAATCGGAGTTCCGAAGACAGATGCGAATCCAGCGCTGATTCCGCATATCACGAGCTTTTTCCTTGTCTCAGGCCTTACCTTGAGCAGCCTTGCGAAAGTAGAGGCTATGCTTCCGCCAATCTGGGCTGCAGGTCCTTCTTTTCCTACAGACCCTCCTGTAACAATAGTAATAACTGATGCAATCATCTTTATCGGAGCTATCTTTGGCTCGATGTTCCCGTTGCTTTTGTGTATCTCCCTGATTACTGCTTCAGTGCCATGGCCTTCTGCTTTCGGCGCAAGGAAGTAGATAAGCAGGCCGGTGACCAGCCCGCCAAGAGGGAGCAGGATGAAATAACTTTCCTTTGTGAATTTAATAGAAAGCCCGAGATCTATAAGCTTGAGGAACAGGGCAGTTGATCCGCCAACAAATATTCCTACAATTGTAGCAAGAAATGTCCATTTGATAATATCCAGGAGCAGTAATGAGTGCTCTACAACACTTATAGGAATCTTTTTCAAGTAAGGTCTGGATAATCAGATTTGAAGAACTAGTATTTAAACTTAACCCGAAAATTCTTCTTCAAGGGCTTCAATATCATAGCCGACCACCATCTTCTTTATCTGGTTGTTCTCGACTATTTTTAATACAGGGACACCTGCCTGTCCGCTCTCTTCAATCATCTTTTTTGCAGCGTCAGGGTCTTCTGCCACATTGATTTCTCTGAAAGCGATATTATGCTCATGCAGCCATTCTTTTATCTTTCTGCAATAAGGGCATGCAGGTGTGCTGTAGACTATAACTTCTTTTGTCATCGTTTCACCTAGTGCATCGGTAACTCAAAGATTATTTAAGTTTTGCGTATCCATATTTAATTATATCTAATCAATCAGCATATGCTCTTCAACCCTTGAGAACATGGCAGCAAAAAAAATTAGCACGCCGATCACAAGTACACCAATGTTAAGGGAGAACTGGAGCACTATGCCTATCAAAGGGTACATTATTGCTCTTGCGAAAGATTCTGTCATGGAAATAGCAGACAGTACAGTCGCCCTGTTATCAGAGTCGATGAATTTGTTCATGTAATGGTTGTATAAGGTTTTTCTAGTGAATCCGAATCCGAAGATTAAGATTGATAAGATAGCTGTTAAAATTATGCTTCCAGATACAGATAATATTAAAAAGGAGGCTGAGATTAGGATTGCGCTGAAGAATAGGTAGTTCTTTTTAGACTTCATCAGCCTCTCCAGATTATGGAAATTGTTCATAATGAGGATCTCAAAAAAAGCAGAGATTGAATGTATTGTTCCCACAAAAGCAAGAGGGAGCCCGAGATTCAGCAGCAGAGGCTGATACGTCCAAATGATAAAAAAGGATAATACATAGATTGAGATATAATCAAAAGCAAGAACTCTCAATAGCTTGTGCTTAAAGAAATACCTGATGCCTCCTGTTAGTGTTTTTATGTAGCTTTCTTCGGTTTCTTTTTTCCTGTATCGTGGCTCTTTTATTGTGAACGCGATGATTCCGGCAATAAAGAAGGGTATGGCCATAGCTCTGATTGCATACTGGAGCCCGAATAATCCGCCTATAAGGCTTCCTATCGGAGCGGCGATTGCTATCCCCCAAAGGTTGAAGCTGTTATACCTGCCCAGAACTTTTTTTGATTTTTTTTCCTGGCCGGTCTCTTTGAGTGTGTCATATATAAGAGCTACATCAGCACCTGATATTAAGGCGCCGGATAATGCCCAGAGGAATTCTCCTAATAGGAAAATGTAAAAATTTGGATAGCTTGAGTATACAATAGCTGCAATTACAATAGAAAATGCACCTAATGCTATAGTTGTCTTTCTTCCGAGATAATCTGCAATAGCGCCTGTTGGTGCTTCAAGCGCGCTGAACCAGAACACAAACCAAGTTTGCAGGAACATCATCTGGATATAAGTGATACGGCCCCAGTCCAGGAAAAAAGGCACAAGCACCCCGCCTATGAAATGCAGGCTGACAAAGAATTTGAAGGCATATAATCTCAATATGTTTTTATTTAAATTAAGCATAGAGAAGAAGTTATGACAATATAATATAAATTACTTTTGAAAAAGAATATTAATCAATGAAACGTTTCAGGCAAACACCTGCTCGATTTTTTGCTTCAATGAGTCTTTAGGCAAAGCCCCAATGATTTGGCCTTTCAGCTCGCCTTTTGCAAATAACAGCAGTGTAGGGATGCTCCTTATGCCGTATTTTGCAGGGGTCTGCTGGTTCTGGTCCACATTCATCTTGAAAAACTTAATAGTTGTCATTTCATTCGAGAGTTCCTCTAAACTTGGCCCTATCATCCTGCATGGTCCGCACCATTCCGCCCAGAAATCAACAATGGCCTTATCAGCCTTAAGTACTTCTTGCTCAAATCCTGAATCATTAGTCTCTGCTACCATAGTATCACCAATCCTCTAAACTTTGAAGAGCTTTATAAATTTATGCTTAAACACTTTATTGAATGTTTAGAATATCAGAACAAGTCTTTTAGGAAATTGATGAAATCATTGACAACGCCTTTGCTGTATATTGGTTTTAGCAGGAAGACTTCATCCGGGTTCCTTTCCTTTTCAGCTATCTCTTTTTTTGAGTCGTCAAGAAGGCCCATTATCCTGTTCAGTTCAGTTATCGCGCCGTATATCTGGTGCTGCTTTTCCAGTGAGAGCTCATCAGTGTTATTATTGAGATAAGTGATAAGCTTTCCTTTTCTTTTTCGCACATAATATTCAAGATCCGAAGCCATCCAGAGCATTAGTAAATTCATAGATTCTTAAATTTTTCTAAAAGATTAAAAAACAGGCGCTGTCCAGAGCAATGAAAATCAGAGATTTTCAGTGTGCCAAAAAGGCAGAAGTCTGCCTTTTTTAGCAAGTCAGCTTGCTGA
>JAFGSP010000161.1 GCA_016934775.1 Candidatus Woesearchaeota archaeon
AGAGTATATTGAGAACCAGGAGAAACATCATGGACTAGTCTAGCACTGCACTAGAAACCCCGCACTTTAGTGCGGGGAGTATGTCATTTATTAACGTGGTTATTAGTTCTTCTTTCCGCAATCCAAAAGTTTAAATAGCCCGGATACAGAAAAAGGATTATGCCTTTAAGAGAGTTTAAAGCAAAACTTGTGCCTGAAATTAAGGAGCTCAATGTGTATGTGAAGAAGAATCTTCTTTCTGCAGCCATGACCGGCGAGCTCATGTCTTCCCTGAAAGGAAGAGGCGTTGAGTTCGAGGATTACAGGGATTACACAAACACAGATGATGCTGCTCGTATTGACTGGAGGGCATCAAAAAGATCGCAGAGGCTTCTTGTGAGAGAATACAAGCTTGAAATAAATTTCAGCATTTTTTTCCTGGTAGATGTTAGCGAGAGCATGCTTTTCTCTTCGACATCAAAGCTTAAATGCGAATATGCAGCAGAAGTTGTTACCTCTCTTTTTTACGGTATCTTGCAAATAGGGAACTCAATAGGATTTGGTCTTTTCAACACATCTCTCTTTAAGATTGCCCAGCCACTGATGGGTAAGAAGCAGTTCTATTATTTTACAAGGGAAATCTCAAATCCGGGTAATTATGGAGGAGAAAAAAATCTTGCAAAAGCAATGCAGCAGGTCATATCAATTCTTGACAGGAAAAGCCTCATAATAATAGTCAGCGATTTCCTTACAGAAGATGATACCTGGATTGACTTCCTTAAAATAATGGCGCAGAAACATCAGGCTTTAGGTATAATGATTCGGGATCCCAGAGACCTTGTCATCCCAGAAGATGCAGGTCAGATTGTTCTTGAGGATCCTTATTCAAAAGAAAGCATATATGTCGATGCAAAGCAATATTCAAAGATTTATGAAGAGCATAATCTTAAGAAGCTTAAGTCTATAAGGTCTGTTTTTCAGCATAATGCAGCAGACCTGCTTGAACTGACGACTGACAAGCATTACTTAAATCCGACACTTGAATTTTTTAAGAAAAAGGGCGGAAGATGGAGATAGTATTCCAATATCCAATGTCTTTGCTTTTGTTTTTGGTAGTGCCTGTGCTGATTGTTCTCCATTATTATTTTTTTGAGCATAATAAGAAGCGGGCCATGAAATTCGCTAATTTTTCAGCTATGAAACGAGTTACTGGAACGCATCTCATAACAAAGAACACTGGCCAGCTTGTAATAAGAGTAATAGTTATCTCCTTGTTTACATTGGGAACAGCGCATCCTGTGATGTGGTATGAGGGCAAATCAAGTACAACAGATTACGTCCTAGCTATAGATACTTCTGCCAGTATGGTTGCTGAAGATGTGTTGCCGGACAGGCTTACGGTGGCAAAGCAGGCTGCTGCTTCTTTTATAGATAATCTTGAGGCTCAGACAGAAATAGGACTGATATCTTTTTCAGGCGTTTCTTATATCAAATCGCCGTTGACAACAGGATATGGTGATCTGAAAGATAAGCTTTCTATGATAGAGATACAGCTTTCAGGCGGCACAGACATTGGCTCTGCTTTGATAACAGCCACAAACCTGTTAGCATCAAGCAAGAAATCCAAATCAGTGATCCTCATCACAGACGGCTCAGACACATCAGGTGTTTTTGTGGAAGACAGTGTCCAGACAGCTGTCGAGTATGTGGCAGACAGCCACGTAGTTGTCCATACTATTGCTATCGGTACAGGAATCGGGAAAGCAGGATATGTAGAAGACCTTCCTTTGGGAGTCTCTCTTGACCTTGACTCTCTTAGATATATAGCAGACAGGACAGGCGGCATGTTCTATGAAGTAAAGAGCACAGCAGAAATAGCTTCTGCTTTCAGCCAGATAGAAAATCATAGCGAGGAAGCTCCTGTCTCGGTTGACCTTTATCCTTATCTGATGGCATTTGCGATAGTCCTGCTTCTTGTAGAATGGGGGCTGCTAAATACAAAGTTCAGGGCGATACCTTGAACTATTCTTGTACAACCTCTCCAGTAACACTCCTAAGCATGTGCCCTGAAACTTTTACATCAACAAACTTCTTCAAAGGCAGCCTCTTCTTGATCCCGACTATCAGCGGATAAGTGCCTACCTGCCTGCCGAAGGTTGTCTTGCCGTCATAGATCTCAGTATAGATACCTTTCAGCACAGTGCCTTCAGGCACTAGTCTCTTTAGCATAGGAAAGTCTATCTTCTGCCTTATGTCATTTCGCCATTTCCAATAATATTTCTTATTCTTTTTCAGATATTTATTCCCGAACTTTTTTTCTAGCATAGTTTCCGGAAGGATGGCAGCCTGCCTGATGTTTATCCTTCTTAGCATATATCCTTTTGATACTATTTCCTGCAGAGCAGCCATGTTGTGCTCATGAGTCTTTTTTGACTCATGGCCCAGCCCAAAGATAATATTAATACCTGGCAAAAACTTAGGCATACCATTAGCTCCTCTCTCACTGCCAAGCTCATTTAATATCTGAATAGCTTTCATGGCTATTTTTGGAGAGCAGTTAAGTGTGTTTTCTTTGACAACAACAGGATCAAAACTCTCTATACCGAGAGCAGCTACATTTCCTGGAGTGCAGTATTTAACAATTGCCTTTGTTATCTCAATTCCTTTTTCATTGACTACGAATACAGGATTAACATTGTCTATGTGCAGCACTTTGATGTCAGGGCATTGCTCCCTGATTTTTTTAAGCAGGCCAATTGGGGTTTCAATTGAGTAGAAATCACTCTGCTTTCCCAGCCTGAAATACCTGCATCCTAGATTATAAAAAGCCTTTACTTCCTCAACAATATAATCTGTTTTCCTGTTTACAAAACTGTTTTTCAGGGGCTCTGTGCAGAAACTGCACTTGCCTATATTGCAACCTCTCCCTGTTTCAATCTCTATGATCCTGTGGTCAGGAATCTGCCTCACAAGCTCAACTCCTTTTAGCGCATATTCCTGCAGCTTTCCAAAATCTCCGAATTCAAAGCCGTATTGCTTTATCTCAAAATCCGCAGTGTCCAGAGATTCAGAGCGCTTGCCTCCTTCCAGCTGTGTCCCGAATACAGCCGGACCTGTCAGAGTTTTCCTGCATTTGAGATGTTTAGTAAGCTCTTTTACTTCCTTAAGCGTTCCGGGAAGAGCAGATAAGTATTTTCCGGGCACATGCACACCTAGGATTATTATCAGCTCATCTGTTTCGCTTAGTATCTTTGATATATTGTTTCTGGTGAGATTGTATGTCCTGATGTTTGTCTTGTCCTTTTCAGTGACTTCTTTGATTTGGTTATTATAGAAAACATTAAACCTGAGGTCATCTATCGTGACGTACTCTGTCTGCAGCCCTTTTGTCTTGAACATGCCATATAAGTATCTTGGATA
>JAFGSP010000162.1 GCA_016934775.1 Candidatus Woesearchaeota archaeon
GCAATATTCAGCGGTTTCTATGGTATGGTAAAGGCCAGTTTTCTGAAATACCTGATGATTATCAGGGTATTGCTTGCAGGGCTTATCTGTTTTCTGATGGAATTCTTCAAAGGCTTTGATTTTTCAACATATTTTGTATTGGGAATTTTTGCTCAGAATCTTATTGGATTTTTTGTTTTTTCTGTTGTCAGCCCGGATATGTTCGAGAATGTCACACACAGGATTAGCCATCTTGCCTGGAATGCGATCCTTGTCAGGATATTTATGGTGTTAATATATGACCTTAGCAAGCTGCTTGGATAATAGTTGCAGGGATTTCTAAAAAACAAAAATATTTATACCTAAATAGATTAAAATTAACAAAAAGAGGTGCAAGATTGGGCGAGCTTAGGAAGGACTATATTCTGGATAAATATGTGATTATTGCCACAGAAAGAGGTGCAAGGCCGGACCAATTCAAAAAAGAAGAGAAGACTCCTACTGTAAAAACTGATTTTTTTGCACCCGGTAATGAGGCTATGACACCTAATGAGATTGAAAGATTTCCTCCTGGGGCAAAAGACTGGCAGATCCGTGTCTTCCCGAATAAGTTTGCTGCAGTGAAGCCTGAGGGTAACCCTGCCTTAAGGACAGCAAATACTTTTTTTACTTATTCAGATGCTTTTGGGTATCACGAAGTTATTGTAGAGACGCCTAATATTGATGAGACTCTGGCAGATCTTTCTGAAGAGCGGATATCTAATGTGCTTAAGATGTTCAAGAAACGAATAGAAGTGAATATGTCAAGCGAGGGTGTGAAATATGTGTCTGTTTTCAAGAACCACGGGGAAAGAGCAGGCACTTCAGTCCAGCACAGCCACTGCCAGCTTATCGCATATAACCTTGTGCCTGAGATAATTCTAAGGAAAGAGAACGCTGTAAAAAGATACCTCCAATGCCCTTACTGCGCAATATTGAATATTGAAAAGAACTCCCACAGGAGGTGCTTTGAGAACAATAGTTTTGTGGCTTTTACGCCTTATGCTTCGAGGTTTCCTTTTGAGATCTGGGTATTCCCAAAGAGGCATATCCTTAATATTACTGAATTTACAGAGGATGATTTCGTCTTCCTGGCAGAGATACTGAAGAAGATTTTGCTGAAGCTAAAGTCACTGAATGCTGACTATAACTTATTCCTGCAATACGGCATTGAAAATATGCATTTCCATATCGAGATAACTCCTAGGCTTTCAAAGTGGGCAGGGTTTGAGCTCGATACAGAGACAATAATAAATATAGTCACGCCTGAGAACGCAGCTGAGTTCTACAGGAGTTGATATTTCTGGAATGATAAAGGTAATACAAAGTATGCCAACCCAAATCTTTAAATAATCCGGATTTTCCATAAACATAGGTGATGTTAATGAAAGCAATTATACCTGTTGCAGGTTTCGGGACAAGGCTCAGGCCTCATACTTATACAACTCCGAAGGCGCTGGTCACAGTGGCCGGGAAACCCATTTTGGGTCATATCCTTGATCAGGTTCATGAACTCGGGATTAAGGATGTTGTGCTTATCCTGGGCTATCTTGGGACTAAGATAAAGGAATATGTTGAAGAAGAATATTCGCACATGAATTTTGCATATGCATACCAGGAAAAAGCGCTTGGTCCGGGCCACGCAATATCTCTGGCAAAGCCTTTTGTCGAGAGTAAGGACAAGCTTCTGATAATTTACGGAGACACTATTTTTGTAGGGAACATGAAACAGGGCCTCAAGACTAAAAAAGACGGCGCCCTTGCAGTTAAGAGAGTAGAGGACCCGAGAAGGTTCGGGATAGTAGAGATGAAAAAAGACAAAGTAGTGAAGGTTGTCGAAAAGCCTGACTATATCAAGCCGAGGGATGCCATGATAGGCATCTATTTTATCAGTAAGGCGAAGCTTCTCTTTGATGCGCTTGACTTCATGATCGAGGACAAAAGGATGACAAAAGGAGAGTTCTATCTGACAGATGCTCTCCAGGTGATGATTGAGAAAGGTGCATATCTAACAACTTTCCAGATGGAAGGGTGGTTTGACTGCGGAAAGCCCGAGACATTGCTTGCTACAAACAGGTTCCTGCTTGAGAAGCAGAAGAATGAAGTCCCTGTAATCAAAGGAGAGAACACAATAATCATTCCTCCTGTGTATATAGGCAAGGACGTTACTCTGAATAATTCGATCATCGGGCCGCATGTCTCAATATCAGACGGTGCGATAATCAATACCTCAATCCTGAAAGACAGCATAATAAACAAGAACGCAGATATAGAGAATGCCCAGCTCCAGCAGTCGCTCATAGGAGAGAATGCAGTTGTCAAGGACATGATCGAGACACTGAATATTGGAGATAATTCTGTTATTAGCTTTAGCAAAGAGTGATTTTTTTCTTTTTTTTTGGTAGGAAACAGAAAGATTTATAAAGAAATAATCACCACTAAGTAGTAAAATGCCTAGTAAAACATTATTTGAACTGGTAACAGAACTTGGAAGAACATATAGAGATGATTTTCCTACACCAGGTACTTACTCTAAGACTTTGGGCACAGAAGACGTGCCTGATAGGTATTTCTATATAGGAAGAGACCCTGAAGATACAGTGCATCTATATGATTCAACAGGGACTGCTTTGATTGAGTTGGGAAAAAGTGATGCCGTTAGTGAATTTAGTATGGATGAACATGGCAATGTTGTAAAAGCGCATGCAGCTATCTGTTTTACAAGCGATTCAGTTTATGTTGAGCATATGGGGAGCAATTGGACAGATGTCAATAATCTCCTAATTTCTAAGACGACTAATCCTGTCCGTATCCTGTTTAAATCAGAATTTGAATCGGAATATAATAAGATAAAGCTCCCTGATGAAATATCATTTAAGGTGAAATATACCACTGAATGAGAGCGCAGCTATTGAGTTATATAGTTTTTTGAATCTTTTTTCAGAGCGATTTAAATATAAGGTTATTTCTCCTTTTTTTGTGAGAAAAAAGCCAAACTTCTTGTATGCTACTAGTATTGATAATGATTATCAGATTCTTGAATTGCTTTTTTCTGAATATTTTCTGGGGAAGTTAGGCTTTCAATTATCACGTGCTAAGTCAATCAAAGAAGTTCTGGACCTTGATAGTGTATCAACAAATATTACTCCTTTTGATGCATTTACTGGAGTGATAATTGATGTGTATCTTGTTCATGGAATGGAGTCAGAAGAATTCTTTGATTTTCAGAAAGAGGTGGGTCTGAGCAAAAAATAGTCTCTAACAATTGTGGGTCTCTTTTAGCACAGAAACTTAGACAACGTGGATATCAGGGAAACATTATTTTATATGCAGGTGCGGACTTGGATTATATAACAAAAGATGAGATGAGTTTTCCTCATAATCTTCTGACTGCAGAGACTCACTATGTTTCTTTGAATTGTGTTGATGATTGTTTGGATTTTGGGATTCAGGAAAAAGGCCCTGTCCGAAACGAGAATGGATCAAAAGATGAGTTTTTGTTCGGGTTTCCTTATGATATCCTTTCTATACCAGATGAACCCTATTGCGTAGAAAATAATAATATTTATGTTTCTAAGCCGGCAGATTCAATGGATTTGGCAAAACTAATTTATTATGCATGTAGCTTATCCTCTACCAGATATATGTCGAC
>JAFGSP010000163.1 GCA_016934775.1 Candidatus Woesearchaeota archaeon
GATGATAGGAAAAGGCATAAGAAAGAAATAAAAAGTAAACTTTTTAAAATTAAGTATTCACTCATAAGAAGTCACTTTTTTTTTTGAATGATAATCAGGGATACCAGTAATGCAAGTATAGTAAACACACCGCCTATAAAGAACCAAAGTGCAATCTGGGAATAAGGCAATACAAAATCCATTGCTTTTACCCCTGTTTCTGGAATTGATCTCATTGCCATCACGCCTGCAGATTCTGCCATGTCAGTCGCGGCTAAAAGTTCCTGCTTGGGCAAAGAGTTCACAGACCCGGCAAACAAGGAAGGAATAAATCTTATGCCTGCAGATACAGCCAAAACTGCTGTAAAAAGAGGCAATATACCCCTAAGCTTCTCTTTGAGACCTTCAGTAGAGCGTGGTGCGATTATGACATATTTATTCGAAAGCGAATAATGAACCATCTCTTTTCCTTTCTTAGAATAGGTAAAATGATCGTCGTTGATCAGTTTTGAGGTGACAAGATGTCCAAGATTATAGTGGACCGTAGAGATAGGCATGTTTAGTCCCTCAGCAAGCTCCGATTCTGTAGCATTGTCTTTTTTTGAGAGATAATCTAGAATCTTCCTGGAAGTATCATTGCTCAATACCTGTGCAAGTTGCTTTGCATCATCTTCCTTTAAGCTTACAAGCAAAAATGATTCTTCAGTCATTTTATTTTCCATATATAAGGGTGTGGAGCTTATTATTTAAATAATTAACTTAGCTTCAATCCAAATTGAACCTAACACGCATCTCCTTTCCCAAAGTTATTCCTTAATGGATTATATCAGATTATATTTTATGATATATGAAATTATTGAATATATGACAAAGATATATAAATCGGGAAATTACTCATGTTTAAAGGTGATCATAATGGATGTCTTTGAAAATGTCAAGAAGCAGGTTGATGAAATAACTGAACTGATGGGGCTATCAAAAGAAGAGGCAAACGTGCTTCTGAGCCCAAAGAGGATTGTCCAGACTAGCTTCCCTGTAAGGCTCGATTCAGGAAAAGTCAGGCGATTCAACGGTTACAGGGTCCAGTTCAATGATGCAAGGGGACCTACCAAAGGAGGGATCAGATTCCACCCAAATGTGGATCTTTCTGAAATAAAGAGCCTCGGGTTTTGGATGGCGATAAAATGCGCAGTGGTGAACATACCTTACGGAGGCGCAAAAGGAGGAGTCGAAGTCAACCCAAAAGAGCTTTCTTCAACTGAGCTTGAGAAGCTTTCCAGGGGCTATATCAGGTCAATGCACGAGATTTTAGGCCCTGAGATAGATATCCCGGCCCCTGATGTCTATACAAATTCACAGATCATGGCCTGGATGCTTGATGAATATGAAAAAATCAAAGGAGTGCATGCTCCTGCGATGATAACTGCAAAGCCGATCTCTTTAGGCGGCTCTAAGGCAAGGGATATTGCAACCGGACTTGGCGGTGTCTTTGTAATGGACCAGGCAGTAAAAAAATTCGTGTCGGATAAGAAAAAAAAGGAGATCACAATCGCAGTGCAAGGTTTTGGCAATGTCGGATCTTTCTTCTCGCTTTATGCAAACAAAGAGGGCTATAATATTGTTGCTGTATCAGATTCTCATGGAGGGTTATATGAGCCGAATGGCATAGACCCAATAAAAGTGATTGCTTGCAAGGAGGCTGGAAAGGATGTTGAAAGCTGCCATTCCGATAAAAACCAACGCAGCAATAGCATAAAAAAGATATCAAACGCCGAGCTGTTGGAGCTGGACGTCGATATACTTGTCCCTGCTGCACTGGAAAACCAGATCACCAAAGCTAATTCTGAAAAAATTAAGGCAAAAATAATCATTGAGCTTGCAAACGGGCCGATAACACCAGAAGCCGATGCGATCCTTCATAAGAAAGGTATTGAGGTAATCCCGGACATACTCGCTAATGCTGGCGGTGTTGCTACTAGCTATTTTGAATGGGTCCAGAATAAGCAAGGGTACTACTGGGAAGAAGAAGAAGTCATTTCCAAGCTCAAAAAAATAATGGATTCATCTTTTTTTGAAGTACTGAAAAGCAAAGAAGAATACAAGACTGATATGAGAAAAGGCGCGCAAGCACTGGCCATAAAAAAAATCCTTGAAGCTGAAAAGCTCAGAGGCAATGTATAAATTTTCAGCCTGAGTTTTTTAATCTTTTTTATGATTGGACAATGTCAATTTTTTTAAAGCAGTGATCCAGTTGCTATATGGTTCATTTGAGCCAGTAAGGCTTTTTGATTGAGGAAAATGCATGGATTGCGGCTTCAATTCCTTCTGCAGACGCAACAGCCAAAAGCTTGATCTCTCCGGTAATATCTCCTGCAGCAAATACACCTTTTACAGAGGTCTCATAGTTATCATCTATAAAAACGCTTCCGTCCTCGTTTTGCTTTATCCCATTATTGCTCAAGAAAGAATTTATTGGTGAAAATCCTATCGCTGAAAAGATCTCATCTGTTATCATCTCTCTGATTTCTTGGGTCTTATTATTCCTAATCTTAATTTTGGTCCCTGGCAAATCAGATCTTATGATGTCGATTAATTCAGAATTATATGATATTTTGATCCCTTTTTTTATAGCATCTTCTACTGTCTTTTCTTTGGCTTTTGCATAACTGTGCTTGACAAGAATAGTAACTTCAGAAGTCTCTGCTGACAGCTGCAATGCAGTATCAAAAGCATTGTCACCCCCACCGATGCATACAACTTTTTTTCCTTTGAACCTGCTGACACTCCCTATTTTATAATGAACATTCTTGTCCTTATGCTTTTCAAGCACAGGATGTTTCGCAGGTACATTGAGCATACCTATGCAGAGGATGACCCTTTTTGCCTCATATTCTTTTTCATTTGTCTTTACAATGAGCA
>JAFGSP010000164.1 GCA_016934775.1 Candidatus Woesearchaeota archaeon
ACTATTTGGCAAGCCAAATATATCCCCGCACTAAAGTGGGGGGTATTATGCTCGCCACACTTATTGCCCGATTTTTGACTCAACAATTCAATCGACTTGAAGGTCGGGGTTTTAAACCCGATACAATTCTTCGGATTGTTGATAATGAAAAAGTTATTATAGTAAAGAATCTCAGTTATTTAAAGAAAACTTGTGGTTTTCTAATTTAAAGCTCCGTGATCTGAAAAGATTACGCAATCTTTAAATAACGAAACCAAGATTTTCGAATTTAAAGTCTTTGGAAGACTTTGTCTTCCAATATCTTTAAATATAAACAAAAAAACCGGAGGTTAGGTGATGCATAATGGCACTTATTGGTTTTCATTTCAAAAAGATGCAGGCAGAAAAGAAAAAAGCACTTACAAGTAAAGTCAATGTTAACAGTAACATAACTGTTGTCAATGCAAAAGAAGCTAAAGTCAATATGGGCAAGTCAAAACAGGCAGGCATTGAGTTCACATTCAATTTCACAACAAAATATGTTCCTGATGTTGCCACGATAGACCTTGAGGGCGCTGTTGTCTATCTTGGGCCTGAAGATAAGGTAAAAGAGACTTTATCAGGCTGGACAAAAGATAAGAAAATACCCCAGGATGTCTTGGAAGAGGTATATAATTATCTTCTGGCAAGATGTAATATCCAGGCTTTGGTTTTGGGAAGGGATATGCAGCTTCCGCCGCATGTGCCAATGCCAAAAGTAGGCAAGGGCAACTAAAGGTCAACCAAAACCTTTATCAATCTTTTCTAATTATTTTTTTCAGGTGATATTTTTATGGTAAAAGAATTAAAACTCAAAGTTGCGGAAGCTATCCAGGATGATGTCAACAAAGGGATTGTCAGGATTGATTCCAGTTTCATGCATGAGCTTGAGATAAGGCCTGGCGACATCATAGAGATCCAGGGAGAAAGAAAGACAGTCGCAATAACTGACAGGGCGTATCCCGGAGATATCGGGCTAAACATAATAAGGATGGACGGCCTGATAAGAAGGAATGCAAAAGCAGGCATCGGAGAACTTGTCAGCGTGAGAAAGGCAAACATCATTGAAGCAAAAAAAGTTACTATTGCCCCCCAGAGAAAGGGCATAGTTATAAGGGCTAACCCGATTGTCTTCAAGCAGGGGCTGCTTGGAAGGGCTGTCGTCAAAGGAGACATTGTGTCTTTAGGAGGCACAAGAAGAAGAAAGTCTACTATGTCCTCAAACCCCATGTTCGGCGAGGATTTTTTCAATATTCTTGATGAAAGCCTGATGGGTTTCGGCTTAGGAGATCTTAAGTTTGTAGTTATTAACTCAGACCCAAAACAGGCTGTTGTTATAACTGAACAGACAGATGTGCAATTTAACCCAGAAGCAACTGAAGTAAGCGAAGAAAAGGCTCTTGAAGTGACTTATGAAGATATCGGCGGACTCCATGATGAGATTAAGAAAATCAGGGAAATGGTAGAGCTTCCTCTAAAGCACCCTGAATTGTTTGAAGCTCTAGGTATTGAACCGCCAAAAGGTGTCCTTCTCCACGGCCCGCCAGGAACAGGAAAGACACTGCTGGCAAAGGCTGTGGCCAATGAGACTGCAGCTAACTTTATCCTGATAAACGGACCAGAGATAATGAGCAAATATTACGGCCAATCTGAAGAAAACCTGAGAAAAAAGTTTGAAGAGGCTGAGAAGAACGCTCCGTCTATAATCTTCATTGATGAGATAGATGCTATTGCAAGCAAAAGAGAGGAATCTAGAGGCGAAGTAGAAAGAAGGGTTGTTGCACAGATGCTTGCCCTCATGGACGGCCTGAAGTCCAGAGGAAAAGTGGTTGTCATAGGCGCAACAAATATTCCTAATGAGCTTGATCCTGCACTAAGAAGGCCTGGAAGGTTCGATAGAGAACTTGAGATTGGAGTGCCTGATGCAGAAGGCAGGCTTGCAGTACTTAAAATCCATACAAGAAGTATGCCCCTTACAAAAAATGTCAATCTCAAAGAGCTTGCAGAAATAACTCACGGGTTTGTTGGAGCTGATCTTTCAGCATTAGCAAAAGAAGCTGCAATGACCTTGTTAAGAAAGCTCTACCCTGAGCTTAAGCTTGAGGAGGATCAACCAATTCCAACTGAAGTACTTGAGAAGCTGAAAGTATCTAAGAGTGATTTTGTTGAAGCACTGAGGGTTGTCAGGCCGAGCGCACTTAGAGAAGTACTCATAGAAATCCCCAATGTAAAATGGGATGACATCGGCGGGCTTGGAAATGTGCAGCAGGAGCTTGTCGAAGCAGTTGAATGGCCGCTCAAGCACCCCCAGGTGTTTGACAGGATGGGCATAAAGCCTCCAAAGGGCATCCTATTATATGGCCCTCCGGGAACAGGAAAGACACTGCTGGCAAAGGCTGTGGCCAATGAGAGCAAGTCTAATTTCATCCTTGTAAAAGGGCCTGAACTGCTAAGTAAATGGGTCGGGGAATCTGAAAAAGCTGTGAGAAAGATTTTCGAGAAGGCCAGACAAACAAGTCCGACAATAATTTTCTTTGATGAGCTTGATGCTCTTGCTCCTAGGAGAGGAGCGACTTCAGACCATCATGTGTCTGAAAGAGTGGTAAACCAGCTGCTCACTGAGATAGACGGCCTTGTTGGACTTCACAACATTGTTGTACTTGGGGCTACAAACAGGCCTGATATAATAGACACAGCTCTTTTGAGGCCTGGAAGATTTGACAGAATCATATTAGTACCTGCGCCCACAGAAAAGGCAAGACTCGAAATACTGAAGATTCATACAAAAAATATGCCTCTTGATAAGGTTGGCCTTGAGGAACTGGCAAAAGAGACAGAAGGGTTTGTGGGTGCGGATATTGAGGCATTGTGCAAAGAGGCTGCACTGCTTGCTCTTAGGAAGGATATGAAAGCCACTAAAATCAAAAAAGAGAACTTTGAGGAAGCGCTCAAAAAAGTGTCTCCTAGTGTCTCAAAGGAAGTAGCAGAGGCTTATCAGAGCCTGCTCAAGGAATTCAGGGCAGCTCGTGGAAAAGAAATGAAAGATTCCAAGCCTGTGTATTATGGCTGATTATTTTTTCTTAAATTTAATCTCATGCCCGCCGAATCCGTTCCTCATCACTGCTACAGACTTGTCTGCAAAAGATTCTTTCTGCCTTGACCTGAATCTTAAAGCCAATGCCAAGGATATCATTGGAGAGGGTATCTGTAGGTCAAGTGACTCTTCTACAGTCCATGTGCCTGTGGAACCTCCACCTATATGATCTTTAAGTTCCTCAAGATCCGGATATTTCTCAAGCCCCTCCTGCAGTAGTTCAAGCAGCCATGACCTTACCACAGAGCCGTTTTTCCAAACATTTGCTACCCTGTTCAGGTCAAGATCAAAAGGAGCTTCATGCAAAAGCTCAAATCCTTCGCCATATGACTGCAGCAAGGCATATTCTATGCCATTATGCACCATCTTAACATAATGCCCTGCTCCTGAAGGTCCCATGTACCCATAGCCATCTTCAGCAGCTAATGCCTTCAGCACAGGCTCTATGTGATCATAGGTTTTCTTTTCTCCGCCGACCATAAGGCAATACCCTATTTTCTCCCCTCCAAGACCTCCGGATGTGCCCATATCAAGGTAAGATATGCCGTCTGCTGAAAGATATTCAGCACGCCTCATTGAGTCATGATAGTTTGAATTTCCTCCATCTATGACAATATCACCTTCCGTAAGGCCAGGAATAAGCCCTGTTATCATCTTATCTACAGGATCCCCTGCAGGCACCATAATAAAGATGACTCTCGGTGAAGGCAGTTTTTCAGCAAGTTCTTTCAGAGAAAAGGCGCCTTCCGCCCCTTTTTTCATGGCTTCCCTGATCTTGTCAGGAGACCTATTGTAAACCACAATATTATGATTGTGCTTAATCAATCTGGACACCATATTCATGCCCATCCTTCCTAATCCTATAAACCCTATTTTCATGATTCCCACCTCAAATATTTTACAGTTATGTTGAACAGTTTTCTATAGGGGTTCCCTCCAGCGATGCTTCTCTTTTGACACAAGGATGTTGCTGGCCTCGGGACCCCATGTGCCTTTCTTGTATTTTTCAGGAGCTCTTCCTGAGTTCTGCCAATATTCAGAAATGGGATCTATTATTTTCCAGGAATTCTCTACTTCATCCCACCTTGTGAATAAGGTTGTGTCTCCTTTGAATATGTCCATCAATAGCTTCTCATATGCCTCAGGTGTATTAATACCGAATAAGCAGTCGTGGCAGAAGTCCATGCTGACCTCCTGCATCTTAAAATCATTGCCAGGCTTTTTTGCATTGAATCTAAAATAAATCCCTTCATCAGGCTGTAGCCTTATTACAAGGACATTCTGCTTCTGGCCTTCTGAAAATACCTTAAACTCAGTATCTTTAAAATATATGACCACTTCGGATGCCTTTCTCTTCAGTGATTTTCCTGTCCTCAGGTAGAAGGGAGTATTGACCCATCTTTCATTATTTATCTTAAGCCTCATTGCAACATAAGTTTCTGTCCTTGAATCACTGGCAACCCCGGATTCATCTGTGTAATCGACTCCTGTTTCGCCTCTTTTATATTGACCGAATACTACATTTTCTTTTATCTGCTCAGTGCTCATGGATCTTATTGATTTCAGGACGCGGACTTTTTCATCCTTTATCTCCTGGGTGTCAAAAGAAATTGGAGGTTCCATAGCAACTATGGAAAGTATCTGGAGAAGGTGGTTCTGAACCATGTCTTTCAATGCCCCATAATTATCATAATATCCTCCTCTTGTCCCAACCCCGAGGTTCTCTGTAACAGATATCTGGATATTGTCAATATTTTGGGTATTCCAGACGGAACTAAAGAGCCTGTTCGCAAATCTCAGGGCAAAAAGGTTCTGGACTGTCTCTTTTCCCAGATAATGGTCTATCCTGAATATCTCATCTTCCCGGAATAGTTCAGATAGCTTCTTATTAAGATGCCTTGCTGATTTGAGGTCATCTCCAAAGGGCTTTTCAATTATTATCCTGTTTACTTTTTTCTGTCTCCTGCTGATGAACTTATATTTTTTGAGATTGTTGACAATAGGTGAAAAATGATTTGGCAATGTAGAAAGGTAGAAAATCCTGTTTCCTTTTGTGCTGTGTTTTTTATCAAGCTCTGCTAAAAAATCCTTCAGAGACGCATATGAATCTTCTTTGTCAAAGTCCTTTCTGTAGTAATAGAGATGTGAAGACAGCTTGTTCCAAGAGTTTTCATTGAATTGTCTATTGTATTTTTTTACTGATTGTCTCACATCCCATCTATATTCTTCATTAGATTTATCCCTTCTGGCAACTGCCACTATTGCAAAATGCTCTGGAAAAATTCCTTTTCTTATAAGGTTGCATATGGCAGGCATAAGCTTCCTGTGCGTAAGATCTCCTGTGGCCCCGAAAATCACCAGAATAGCAGGGTCCGGCTTTTTAGTTTGCTCGAACATGCGTGAACCATAACTTTAGTTTCTATATTAAGCTTTCGCTTGAGTGAATAGAAAAAGAAAAATTAATCACAAATTAGATTTATTCAGGAATTCATAGCATTCTTTACTTCCTGAGACCAATCATCATTGCTGGTTCCTGCCAATGCCATACCATTAGGCATCATGTTCACAGGAACATGCTACGGCCCTCCAAGAGCTTTGCTGACTTTTTTTCTTACACAGTCTTCTTGTCTATCTCCCTTACAGTACATATTTACAAATCCGCTTAATGCTAATTTTTTACTTTCATCCTTCTCATACTCCTTAAAGAATGCACA
>JAFGSP010000165.1 GCA_016934775.1 Candidatus Woesearchaeota archaeon
GGTGCATTAGGCAATGTATCATTCAACGACCTAAGGCCGGCAAAAAAACTGAAAAAAGGATCTTTTTGGACTGTACTGGTAGATGAAGATACAAAACAGACCCCGGATGGAGTAGATATAGTAGTGCCGAAACTGGGCAACTGGTTTAGGCTATATCTGGATTATTTTTACAAATGAGCTCTATAAAAGAGATAGCAAGGTGGATGGGAAGGAATTCTGTTAAAATAGAAGAAACCCCTCTGGCTTTTGTTTTTTTTACAGATGAGCATGTATTTAAGGTTTACAAGCCCAAGAAGATAGATGGTGTAGTTGACAACAGCACCCTGAAGAAAAGGAAGCATAATCTTGCCAATGAGCTGCAGATCAATAAGCTCTTATGCAAAAATATCTATCTGAAGGTAGTTCCGATAGTAAAGACAAACACCGGTTTTTCTTTTGAGGCAAGAGGAGATATCGTTGACTATGCCCTTAAGATGCTGCAGCTTCCAAGAGACAGATCCCTGAATTATGCGCTGGAAAACAAATGGACAATAAGGAAGGAAACACTGAAGGACATCCTGCTGCTGCTCTCCAATTTTCACAAGAAGGCTGCTACAAACGACAGGATATCAAATTTCGGAAAGATACAGGATCTATGGTCTTTATATGAGAGCCATCTCGAGAAGATAGAAAGGTTCCAAAAACCAGATTTATTATTCAACGATTCTGTGAAGGATTTTGTGATACAGAAGAGCGATCTTTTTTTTGAAAGGGTAAAAAACAACAAGATAAAGGATATCCACGGAGATGTAAGGGCAGAGAATATCTTTGTTGTGGACAACAACATCTATCTCATCGACAGGGTCGCTTTTAACGATTCTTTCAGGTATAGGGATGTTCTGTTTGATGTGGCTTATCTGGCGATGGATCTTGACTTCCACGGGAAACATGAGCTTTCAAAATATTTTGTAAAACAGTACATGCTGCTGAACGGAGAGCCGGAAGAGTCTCTTGAACTGATACAGTTCTACAAGAGCTACTGCGCGATAATACAGTGCCTTAACCATTACATCTCAAAGCAAAAATCATTTGCTGTCGACTATTTCAACCTTGCAAAATCATATTTCAGGGAAGAGCTGGATCTGCTGTATGAGGGGCCAGAGGTAAAATTCAGGATCGACTATGCAGGCAACAGGAAATTACAGAGGCTTATTGACAACTGTTCAGCGAGCGGCGAGCTTAAGACGCTGCTTTTATGCTCGAATATAATGGCTATCGACAGGCTGAAGCACCATGACCACGGAAAGACCCATGCAACCAAGACAGCGAATTTTGCGCTTAAGATGCTGAGGGTGCTGAAGGACAAGAAAATCAAGTTCAGCCTGTTAAATGATTATGTATACAATAAATACATAAAAAGCTATGATTTCTCATATGATGATGTTGAGGTTATTGTAGCGCTTGCCTCTATACTGCATGATATCGGAACTTCTATAGACAAGAAAAACCATTCCCTGCTTGGGGTGAATCTTGCTCTGCAGCTTATTGACTCGCTTTTAGAGAATATCTACAAGGTCAATGAAAAGACGATAATAAAATCAGAGGTGATGCACTGCATCCTTATGCATGTTACAGATTCAGCTCCTTTGACTGTTGAAGCAGGCCTGGTCAAGATCGCTGATGCACTTGATATGGAAGAAGGCAGGGCAAAGATATCTTTCAGAGAGGGGATGATTGACACCCATTCTGTCTCAGCTCTTGCAATAAAGAAGGTTCTCATAAGCTCGTCTTTCAGGAAGCCGATAGTCATAACAGTGCTGATGTCAAACTCTGCCGGGCTTTTCCAGGTCAAGGATATGCTTCAGGCAAAGGTCCAGAAGAGCGGGATAGAAAAATATATCGAGGTTGTTACAAAGATCGACAAATCCGCAAAAGCTGAAGAGGTTCCGGACAAGCTTATATTCAAGAAAAATGAAATCAAAAGAGACTTTAGAAGGAAGTAATCTGGAGCTTATTGCCCAAAAAGAGACTGCAGTAGCACAGAGAGATTTTTATACAGAGGAGGCTGAATGGCTGAGAAAGGCGCAGAAGAGTTCAGAAGAGGAGAACAGGGAAAACAAGGCGCTGCTTGAATTTTTGGAGATAAGCAAAAGCAAGGACCCTGATGAGGCATTATCAAAATATCTCGACTTTCTTAGCTCTCATTTTTCTCCGACTTCAGAAATAAAACTGTACACTTCAAAGGCTGGCGGATGTCTTGACTGCACAATAAATGAATTTTTAGGCCTGGACCTGAAATTTGAGGATCTGATCCTGAAGATCGAGACAGGGTTCAGGAATATGAACAGCCTTACAGATATAATCAAGGAAACGATGTATATGATGGTTGTCGGCAAGAAGCCGATAAGAGTAGACAATACAAAGAATCCGTTCGGGTATCTAAGAGCGCACAAAATTATATTTAACAGCATGACAAAAGGAGATCTGCAGGTAATTTCCGGCGGATCCGGAATCATCTCAGAACAGAAATTCCAGAAATTGATGTCACTGGTAGGAAAGGTGTACAATGAGAAGGAGGTTGACCTGGCAGATGAGGATATTGCAGACAGGAACTTCTATGAAAAATATATCATGAAGATCAAGGATAATATTGACGCAAAGATGAGGAGCAGCGTCAGAAAGTCCCATTACACATGCCCTATCATAATAGATGAGGGTGCTGTGGGAGATATACACATAAGCCATGAAAAGAACCTGTCAGATCTTGACTGCAGGACAATAGACCATCTTGCATATTATGTATCGATAGCTATGGAGAAGATACTGGCGTCAACAACAGATTCTCTGACACAGTTAGTCTCAAGAGCGCATCTGGACAGGGAACTGCCGAGAATAATAGAATACAACAAGAGATACGGCAGGCCTGTAACTGTCGTGATGGCAGATATAGACAGATTCAAGAAGGTTAATGATATGCTGGGGCACCAGTTCGGAGATGCTGTTCTGAAAGAAGTAGGGGGCATTATAAATTCAAGCGTAAGGAAAAGCGTGGACCTGGCTGCGAGGTATGGGGGAGAAGAGATTCTTATATGCTTCCCGGAGATATCCTCAAAAAAGGCATTAGAGCTTGTTGAGGGGATAAGGGAAAAGATAGAGCATGCTGAGATAAATTACGGCGGGAAAAGGAAAAAGGTCACTGTAAGCAGCGGAATCTATACTATGAACTCAAATTCTTATAAAGACCTAAGTTTAGAGCAGATAAAAGACAAGGCAGTAAAAAATGCTGATATAGCCTTATATTATTCAAAAGAAAAAGGAAGAAACAGGACTACAGCATATTCCGAGACAGTCAGGAAGGAATATGAGGCAATAAAAAAGGCAAAACAGGGGTAATTCTATAATTGGATAGAAAACTTTATTAAATAGGCAGACAAATATATCCCTTATGCCAAAAGAGCTGAAAGAGCTGATAGATATAGAATCCTGGAAGAAGATACAGGATAAGTTTTCTGAAGTGATCGGACAGCCTGTCTATACAATAGATAAGGAAGGATGTATCGTACATAAATCAGGAGATTTTCCTTTCTACTGCCAGATCGTGCATTCAAAAGATACAAAGAGCAGGTGCCATAAGATAAGGCAGGAGATGTTTGAGAAACTAAAGGACAATGAAGACCATCTGCTGATATATTACTGTAATTTTGGGCTGCTGAATATAATGGTTCCGATAAAAGTAGGGGGGGAGCAGGCAGGGGCTGTAGTATGCTCCTCAATAGTCAAGAAGACAAGAAATGTTCCGTTATGCAGGAGAGTGGGGCAGGAGCTTAAGGTCGAGGCCATAGAGCTGCTTGACGCGATAAAGGAGATGAAGATAAGAGAGACAAACGAGGTAGATAAGTTTGCGACGCTTTTGCTGACACTGTCAAAATCCATACCTGAAATAATGCATGAAAAAAAAGCAAGCGAGAAAAAATTAAGCGAGCTTGAGATAATATATAAAATAACTAATCTCTTAAATTCTACTTTTGACCTGGAGAAGATCTTTAAGTCAGTAATCACTTTTGTGTATGATTCCAGGATAGGGGACGCTTCTGATGTCCTGATATTCGAGAATGACGGGAACAAGAGATATCTGCTGAACAAGGTGGATATACCAAGGCATTACCTGAATTTTGAGGACAAGATAGTCGAAGAGGTCATGCGCAGGGAGGAGCTGGAGCTTGTTCCGTTGATAAAGAGCGATGAGAGATTTGAATCAGACAGCGAGCTGAACATATACACAAGTATGGCTTCAATACCATTAAAGATAAACGAGAAGGTGATCGGGACATTAAATGTCTATTCCAATTCAATAGATAAGCTAAAGGAGAATACTGATTTTTTATCGATCATAGCGAACCAGTCAGCTATGGCTATACACAATGCAAGACAGTACGCAAAAATAAAGCAGATGGCGATAACAGACAAGCTGACAGGGCTATATAACAGAAGATATTTTATGGAGCTTTTGAAGAATGAGATAGAGAGAAGCAAGAGGTTCAAGAAGCCATTGAGCGTTGCAATTCTTGACATAGATAATTTCAGGGACTATAATAATGCGCATGGGCATCTTGTTGGAGACAAGCTGCTGGCAGAATTTTCAGGAATATTAAGGAAAAGCATAAGGAATATAGATACTGCCGGAAGATATGGCGGTGAGGAATTTATTGTCCTATTGCCTGAGTCAAACCCAGATGATGCTGCAGTCGTAGGAGAGAGGATGAGGAAGGCAGTCGAGGAGTCATATTTTGAGGGAGAGGAAGAGCAGCCGCTGGGAAGGGTTTCTGTAAGCATCGGGATTGCCACATGCCTGAATAACTCTTTAGATCATCAGGAGCTGATCAGGGAAGCGGATAAAGCGCTCTATAAAGCTAAGGAAACAGGGAAAAATAAAGTTGTTAGTACGATAGTGGTGGACAGGAACATGAGGGCTATTGAGAAATAAAATTAGTTTATCCTATCTTCCGCTTACTATCTCAACAACATCTCCGTTCTTAAGCAGATGCTCTTTGCCAACTGTCATCTTTGTCTTTACGTCTATTGCCCTTATGAACTTGTTTCCGAAGTCGCTGTGGAGCCTGAAAGCAAAGTCCAATGCAGTTGTTCCAGAAGGCATAAGGAAGCAGTCTGGAAGAACATTTCCGTTTTGGTCTTCTAGTTTGTTTACTCCTCCTGGAAATATTGCTACATACTTTAATAACTCAAATACAGCCTTGTCTATAGTTTCCTGCACACCAGTTGTTCTGAACACATCCAATATGTTCGTCTTTATGAAATTTAAGGCAGCAGCCTGTTTTTCATTCAATTTTTCCGGCTGCAGAATCTCAAAATCTTTCTGGCCGGGTATATACTTTATTATTCCGAGCTTTGCAGCCTCTCTTAATGCAAGTTCAGACTCTGCAGAGCATGGAATCATTATGTAATCAGGAAACATTTTTTTTATCCTTTCAAAATTTGCTTTTCCTGCCGAAACATCAATCTTGTTGCATGCTATAATCATCGGCTTGGTCTTTTTTCTGAAATCAACTGCCAGCTGAAAAACCTGCTCTTCGGTCCATTCTGCGATATTGTTCGGGTCAAGGCTGAGTTTTCTCATAGAATCTTCAACCATATCTTCATCAACCCCCAGCCCTGACATCTGTTTAGCTATGGCAGCTCTTGGAATCTTTTTTGTCTGAACTATCTCTCTTGCGAACTTATCCCAGCCGCGTTTCATAATGCCAACATACCAGTAGTCTATCTCTTCTTCCAGGAACTTGACATCGTTTGCCGGGTCATAACTTCCTGGGTCAACCTGCTCTCCTTTCTCGTTTGTTGTTCCTGCTATGTCTATAACATGTATCAATGCATCTGCCTGCCTCAGATCATCCAGGAACTGGTTTCCCATCCCAAGGCCTTCATGGGCGCCTGGAACCAATCCTGCAACGTCAATCATCTGGACAGGAACAAACCTTTGGCCGTCAATACAAAATCCCTCTCTTGGATTGCATTTTACATTAAAATGCGTTTCAGCGCATCTTACTTTTACATAACCTATGCCCGTATTAGGCTTTATTGTTGTAAAAGGATAGTTTGCTATCTCTGCTTCTGCCAAAGTGGCAGCTTTGAAGAAAGTGCTTTTTCCGACTGATGGCTTGCCAACAACACCGACCTGCATTTTACTGCTTAGTGCTTA
>JAFGSP010000166.1 GCA_016934775.1 Candidatus Woesearchaeota archaeon
TAACTCGACATACTCTCCCGGCTTCACAGGGTCAGGGTCCTGGCTTATCATTGATATCCTTATGCTTGGTCCTGAGACATAGGTCAATACGTCTGCTGTTGCTAAATGAGAGAATAGTGATAAAGAGAATAATGATATGATAAACAGGCTGATGATAATAAAAGCTGTTTTATTCCTCATTTTTAGACCTCTCTTACTTCTTGCTTTTTATATTCTTCCTTTTTATATCATATTAGTTGCATTGCCAGCCATATTGCCGGTTTTGCTGATCATATTTTTGGTTTTATTGCTGGTTATTTTGCTTTCGGTTTCTTCCTGCAGGGTGTGCCTTCATCATGTTCATGTCTTGCTCCTTTCATTGTCTTTATTACTTCCCCGTCCCTTAGGTATTCTATCCTTTCTGCGTGCTTTGCCACTCCTTCATCGTGTGTTACCATGACTATTGTCTTGCATTGCTTGCTGTGCAGCCTGTTCAGGAAGTCCATTATCACGTTCTCTGTCTTGCTGTCCAGGTTTCCTGTCGGCTCGTCTGCAAGTATTACTTCAGGGTCATTTGCCAGTGACCTTGCTATTGCTACCCTCTGTTGCTGTCCTCCCGACAGTTCTGTTGGCTTGTGGTCCATCCTTTCTCCAAGATCAACCATATTCAGCAGTTTCTCTGCTCTCTCCCTTCTTAGGTCTGGATCAAGGCCTTGGAATGTCATTGGCAGCATTACATTCTCAAGTGCTGTGAGGGTCGGTATAAGGTTGAATTGCTGGAATATGAACCCTATCTTCTTTCCCCTTACTTGCGCAAGGTCTGACTCAGACAGGTGTGAGATGTCTTTTCCATCCAGTAATATCCTTCCTTTGGTTGGTATGTCTAAGGCTCCTACCATGTTCATGGCTGTTGAATTGTGTATGATGAATCCATTCGCGATGAAATTGCCTGCGCCCGGTACAGTGATATCATATACTGAGGTTTCCTTTTCGACTGGTTTTATGGTTTTTATCTTATCCCAGAATATGTCCATCCTTGAGATCTTCCTGATCTCTCTGCAATTGATGCTGTTTTTTTCCAATACACTTATTATCTCTGCTGTTTTTTCTCTGCTCGGGTTTATTTTGGACTTATAGGCATGGAGCATTTTATGTGCGCTTCTTGGTAATATTGCTTGTTTTTTCAGTTTTGACAGGTATCTTCCGCAGGGGATTACATCAACATTTGTGTTGCTGGCTTTTGTTAGGTTTTCTTCCAGCCTTTTTTTCTTGTGTTCACTCAGGAAGCCTATCTTCTCATTGTACCTCTTTAGGTTATCTTGGCCTGATATTGACAAGGAATAGTATGTTCTTCTGGTTTTCTTTACAGTATTAGAGGCAAATTTTACCTTGCTGCAGTATCTTGCTTGTATGCCAAAGCGCAACAGGATTATCTGCAGCTGCTCTATTAGTTCTTTCGACGCCAGGGTTATATTCAGTTCTTTTTTTCCTTTTGATACTGTTGCATCGCAGTCAAAGAGGCCCCTGATAAAGGCGCTTATCTCCGCATCAGGCAGTGTGGCTGTAAACATGGGTAGTTTTATGGTCCTCGCTTTCTTGATGAGCGGCACTTCAAAGACCTGGTGGAAGAATTCCTTGATTACACGGGAATTGATATCGACCCTTTTTGATATGAATCTGTCAGGTGTTACACCAAAAATTTTCTTTGAGAGATAGTCAATCCGGCTCTTTAGGTTTTCATCAAGATTGGTTATCTTAACACCATCTTTGTCTATGTTTCCGTCACCTGCTAAAAAGCCGTAGAATTCCAGGAGTTCTGGTGTTGTCTTTTGGGGAATCCTTACTTTTTTACCTGAGCTTGTGGCTGTCAGATCGATTTTTCCCTCATAGTTTTCCAATGTTTCGCTGTTAAGTTCAAGGATTCTTCTGAAATCATGGAGCGAGATGTTGTTTTTTAGTGCCCAACTGTCGCAGGTCACTCGTTTTATGTTGAGTTCTTTGCATATGCCGATTCTTGTCATTCTGTGCCTTTTTAGGAGATTTTGAACATGGGGGACTGAGTCAAAGATGGTTACTCGTTTATTGTTGCTCAATATATCCAGAGAATTGAGTTTTCTGCTCTGCCCATTCAATCTTAAGGTTCTGGGCGTTGCCACAAATGTCCCTCTTTTCAGGTCCTTGGCCTGGATTTCCGAGATTCCTTTTTCATCAAGAGTGAAGAATGGGTGCTCTTGGGTGGCATTGATTCTCTTGCCGCTTGTTGTTTCTATCTCCAGGTAAGAGTTCACTTTGCGCTTGAAGAATTTAGTGGCTCTGAATGGCATATTCTTGCCGGTCTTCCTGTTAAGTGACATTACCTTTAGTTCTTCTTGTCTTTTTTCAAAGTCTTTTAGTGGTATTATTTCGCCTGTTTCTACTATTATCTGAGTGTCTCCTGTTACGCATTTCCCTGATCCGCTAGGTCCCATTATCGCTACGAATTCCCCTTGTTTTATGTCCAGCTCCATCCCTCGCAGTGCATGTACCTCTACATCCCCCATCTTGTATGTTTTCCATACTTTCTCGAGTTTTATTACGCTTCGCGCCATGGATAAACAAATATCAACAAAGTATTTATAATTGTTTCTTACTGTTGTCTTGAAAAGAAGTGGAGTTGCCGGCTAGATGAAGAAAAAAGACCTGTTGAGGCTCGAAAAAAAGCTTGAGCTTGGCATTGAAGAGGCTATTCTGGTCTTTCTAATAGTCATTGAGCTTCTTGATTTCTTCCGCATAATCCCTCCTGTCCTTGAGTTTGTTGAGAAGACAGTGGCAGTCATTGCTATCTCTTA
>JAFGSP010000167.1 GCA_016934775.1 Candidatus Woesearchaeota archaeon
ACTGCATTGACAATGTCATTGTCAGAACCAAGAGACCTGCTCAAGATAGTAGGATTAGCTGCGATCAGTATAGCAGCCATGAATCCTGCCAGATTTCCTGATACTTTTTTCCCTATAAAAAAAGCTGCAATGATTGCAAAAAATGATAAAAACATGGGCGTAAGGAATGCTGCCCGCATGAGCGTCATTTTAGGATTGAAAAAACCAAGAAACTTATAAAGAAAAAATTCTGCATAAGGGTAAAAATTAGGATCAGCAGGAAAACCATGCGGAGCAAACATATGAGTGTCATACTGAAGCCCATCTTTAACCACGTCTCCATACATTCCTTTCTCGACAAGGTTTCCGGCATATCTCAACCAGAAATACGAGTCAATATCACCAAGATAAGTGTATCCTGAACTATCTTCCACAAATCTGTCTTTGAGGTTTGCCGCGCTAGTGACAACTGCATTTTCTATCTGTAGTTGCTCCTGCTCAAGAAACTGGCTGAACTGCTCATTAATCATGTTCTGCCTTGTTTGTTCAGGTAGGTTCGGATATTGCTGGCTTATCTGGGCTGAGATAGAATTCCTGATATTATTATAAATCCCCTGTCTTGCCCATTCTTCGGATATCCTGAGTTCTGAAGGCTGCAGCCTTATGCTAATTGACAGGATAATCGGAACCAGGATCAAAAACAAGATAAGAAATCTGGAAAAAAACGGCCTCAATTTTCTAAGATCAATTATTATATCTTCAGATTCTCTTTTTTTAGATTTTGTATTGTCTTTTCCTGAAAAAACACCCTTCAGCCATGAAAAATCAAAAGTCACTTGTTCTTCTTTATTCGCTTTGCTCTTCTTCATAAAATCCCCCTAAGATTCATATAATGAAATATACAGTCTTTTTAAATATTATGATATATTAAAAGACGAGTATGGACTGTTTTCAGAACACATCTCCTAAGAATTTTTTTCTTTCATAATTATTAATGCATAAATTAAGTAATTATTCAAAAAGTTAGTTGTATCATTTACCCATGAATTTTCTCATCAAGGGATTCATATCATACATATGCTCCCTTGCTATGTCTTCATAGAGCTTGTAAATAATCATGACTGTAAGAAGAATTCCCGTTCCTCTGGATAGCGCGCCCATAAGATCTGCAATAGCTGCAAGGAAACCTACTGTAATAGCGCCCATGACTGTAAGAGGAAGGATATATCTATCCAGCAGCCTTTCCAGAATCCTCCTGTCTTTCCTGAATCCAGGTATCTGAAGCCCAGACGCCATTATCTGGTCAGCAAGACTTTTTGAATCCTGGCCTGAAGTTTGGACCCAGAATAATGAAAAAAGCACAGAGCCTCCGATCATAAGTACGATATAAATCAAGGAATTAAGTATCACTGGACCAAGTACTGACCATTGCCCGCCGCTCTGGAAGATTGTCTGGACCAGATTAGGCCCATTGAGGACAGAGATAAGCCCAACTGGAACTCCTCCTTGGGTATATCCTCCAAGCAACGGCAAAGGATTTCCTCCTGTCCAGTTCTGGAGCAGCCTTACCCATAATTGAAGTGTCGCAAACAAAGATGCAACTAAAATAACTGGGATGTTGCTTGTATATATGAACTGCAAAGGCCATCTGATGCCATGACCTCTGACTCTTCCAAATGACAAAGGTATCTCAACTTTCATCGCCTGTGAATAAACAGCAATAGCAAAAACAATAAGCGTAGCAACTATTGTTATTATTGAGATTGACGCTCCTGAAAAATCTGCTTCCAGCAAAGAAATGATTATGCTCCATAACTGACCGACTATCGGGCCTTGAAAAGAAGATTCCCATATAAGGTTTCCTGCTGTATCTGAAAAAGAGACCAGCCTTATGAACATCTGCTTGCTTATGCCCGCAGCAATAAAGAGAGAAATTCCTGATCCGAATCCCCATTTGCTTACAATTTCATCCATAAACAGCACTATTATTCCGCCAAGGAAAAGCTGGAAAACCAAAAGCAACTGGTATTGCAGCCTTAATGCGCCAACTGCAGCATTAGGTGGAGCGATCCCCCCCATGAACACATAGATGAATCCCTCAAAGATTATGAAAAAGATTCCTACAAGCTTCTGTACTCCCTGATATCTCTGCTTCCCTTCATGTGTCGTGAGGTCAAATTTTATAATCCCTGCTCCATTGAGCAACTGAAGTATGATAGACCCTGTTACTATGGGGCCGATTCCCAAAGACAGCAAAGAGCCGAACTCAGCTCCAAGAATGATTGAAAGATATTCAAACTGTGCCAGAGTGTTTTCTCCCAGTGGCCATAACGGAATCATTCCCAGGACAAAAAACAGGACAAGAACAACAAGAGTCCATTTCAGCCTCTCACTGAAAGGAAGCCGTTTCTGTTTTGGTGACTCAACTTCCGGCAAGTTAAGTATCAGATCATCAAAAAAACTCATTTTCAGATAAAAGAAAACTTACTCTTATTTATTTTCTTCGATATTTTCATTCTATCGAAGCATCTTCTGACTCTTCATCAACTAAGTTTTCAGACTCTGCTGCTGTATCTTCCAGCAGGACAATCTTTCCGCCTGCTGCCTCGACCTTATCAATCGCATTCTGTGTTGCTCTCGCAACTTTGATACTCAGCTTCACTCTGACTGCGCCTTTAGAAAGAAGCTTCTGGTAACCAATCATACCAAGATCAACTTCGTATGTATCTTTGCTCCTTGAAACAAGACCTTTTTCCAAATATGATGCCAGCCTGTCCTGCAGTATGTTCAGGTTTATTGCCTTTTCATCAGAAGCCGGCATCTTAAATCCGTGCTTGCCAAGATATTCTTTCTTAGGCATTCCCTTAGTGATCTTCATGATCTTAAAGTCTCCCCTCTTGCCTGCACCTGATTTTCCACGGCCTCCTCTGTGGCCAGCGCCCCTGTTCTTTTTCTTAGAACCATGACCTGCTGTGACTTTGGCTGCTCTGATCCTGGACCTTTTCTTTCGTTTTGTTTGCATCTCAGATCATCCTTTCTAATAGTTCGTTAATCTTATCAGCTCTGTATCCCAGTGCTCCGCCATTTGCAAAACTGGTCTTCACTCCGTTTCTTCCATAACCTTTGTTGGGAGATGTGAGCCTGAAAAATTTATTATATTTCTTTCCTTTATGATCAATAAACTTGTTGTATTGAATCTTTGCTTTTGAATCTTCTAATCTGTCTTTGTATAATTCTCCTCTTTTGCTAATTACCTCATCCATCAGCTCATCTGTGACTTCACCCCATGTCACATAATCTTTCACCTTCTGGATCATTCCTCTGATTGAAGGTGTGTCTTCCACAAAGACGCACCAGTTCTTATTATGAAGATTAAGAAGATCAAAAGTTCTTTTTAGGCCATAAGTAAGATTGACCTGCCCCCTGACTCTGACAACTGCCAGGATATGTTTCTTTTTTTCAGTCTTTGGTTTGTTCTCTGTAGTCATTTTTAATCATGCTTTCTTTTTCTTTGGTTTTTTTTCAGCAGCTATCTCTTCCAGGAATTCATCCTGCTCTTTCTTCTCTTTTGAGACAGGGCCTTCTGAAACACTTAGTCTTTTATAATGGATTTCCTGAAGCTTTGTTTTCATAAGCTTTTTCAGAGCATTCTCCGCTGCCTTAATCAGGTTAATCTTTGTCTGCGACTGGCCATATGTCCTTGACCAGACATCTTTCACGCCCGCAAACTCAAGTATCTTAGCGACTTCTTTATCTACTTTCAAACCAGTACCTTTCGGAGCTGGTATCAGCTTTATTATAGCAGATCCGCTTTTCCCTTCAACCGCAAAGGGCAATGAATGCGGCTCACCGCATCCGCACTCCCAGCTTCCGCATCCTCTTCTTATCTTAAAAAGATTGAATTTTGCATTCCTGATTGCCTTCTCTCTTGCAGGCACAGTCTCTTTTGATTTTCCATATCCAAGACCAACTATCCCCTGCCTGTTTCCGACGACTGCAAGAGTAGCAAACCTTGGCTTGTTTCCTTCTCTTGTTTTTTTCTGTGTCTGCCTGAATATCCTCTTTTTTCCGCCGCCGAATTTTCCTTTTGCCTGGCCAATAAGCAACAGGTCAGTCTCGAGATCAGGAACAAGTGTCTCAACTATCATTTTCTCCATGATAACATAACCATTATCAAGTATAAAATTGATATCTGTTATTTCTCCGGAAGCAACTCTTTTCCCAAGCTCTGTTTTTGGGACCCATTGGTCTTCTTTTTCTGAGATGACAGGTGTCTCATCTTCATCAGAAGAGACTTCCATGACCTCTTCTTCGACTTGTTCTTCTTTATTCTTTTCTGACATTTTTGACCTTCCTTATTAAGATAATATTTTTGCTTTTGTTTTATCGAAATAATCCTTGATTTTTTCAGGATCTTTCTTATTATTAAGGTATCCTGAAAACAATTTTTCAAATTCATCCTTTTTTGAATCTTTCAGCTTTTTCGCATAATCTGATATATGTGACCCGGATAATCTGCCTTCTTCAGGGATTACCTGATCATCATAAGGTATTTTCAAGCCAGCGTCTACAGCGCCTTTCAAGACAGCATAGAGCAAAGATCCTGATTGGGTCCCTTGTAACCCAAGGTCAAGTATTGCTTCTTGCCCTTTGGCCTTCTTTCCGATCATCAGACCGACAAGATATGCTGCCGGAAGATTCCCGCAACTCATGTTCCAGCCAAGCTTGGCAAGCTCTTTGGAATGAGCTGATTTCAGCACTATGTCCCCTTTATCGCCATATTTAATCAGCTGTGCCAGGATGTGCTTATTGGATTTTCTGACAACTAATCTTAGTTTCCTTGATTTCAGCAAAGTCAGTCTTTTCCCATAATCTGTCCTGCTCTTAAGCTTCCTCATAAACGGGACTGTGTATACTTTCTTGTCTGCCATGTTCATTTACCTATAAGATTGTGTTCTGTGATATATAGCTTGATATGTCTCTTGCTCCTGAAAAAACCGCCTTTTGATTTCCTATAAAGATCCTTATAGTTCTCATTTGAAAGTTTTCCTGATGTTTTCAATTCCTTCAAAAAAGACCTCTGAAGCCTTATCTTTGCCATCCATTTCTCCTTATCTGGAAGCCTCGCATTAGCTTTTCCTTTCCTTGATCCATGACCTTTTTTCCTTCCTCTGACTTTCTGAGATTTGTTTTTCCTGGCCCTGCCCCTTGAGACGCCTTTTTCCTGCTTGATTGCGATTACACCATCCTTTATCAGTGATTTTAGATCTACTCTGGTGATGGCTTCTTTTACTTCTTCCCTCTTTGTGTTATCTATTTTGACTTTTTTAGGGGATCTTTTTGCAATCTTTGCAGCAAGCTTCTTTTGGATGTTAAGTTTCATTTTCTATTATGTCCTCTTTGTCAGGAGCTTATCAATATCTTTCTTTTCTATTTTTTTCTTCTCTTCCTCAGACAGCTTGTCTTCTATTGACTTTTTTTCTTCTGTCTTTTTGGTCTCTTTTTCTTCTTTCTGCTCTTCTTTCCTGCTCTTCTTCTTTTTCAGAGATTCTTTTTTTATCTTCAAATATTCTTCTGGATTCGTGATATTAAGTATCTTGATGCCTTCTTTCAGCAGCTTTTCAACCAAGAGTATCTTTGTTTTCAGGCCAACCTTTCCAGACACTATCGCGCCCTGTTTTTTCTGATCAAATGAATCTATATCTGATGCTTTTTCAACAAAAACAATCTCAAGACCTGATTTGTGAATGCCTTTTTGGTTGCCTGGGCTACCGTATCCGGGATTTACAATCGGCCTGTTCTGCATCCTAAGTCTCTGTTTTGAATCACATCCCCTTGGTTTTCTCCATGTCTTGGAAAGCCTTTTCTTCTTATGTGTATCCTGCCTCAAAAATTTCATTGTGCTTTTTGTGATTCTCTTATTTGCTGCCATTTATATCATCTTCCCTGCTTTATCCGTAATATATATGCCGTCCTGGAATATCCTCTTATCAAAACCAGGCCTTCTTGTTGCCTGCTCGATATCTGCAGCAACCTGACCGACAAGCTCTTTATCCGGGCCTTCAACAACAATATGGCTGCCATCAACCTTAACTTTTGCGCCTTCCTTAATCCTGACTTTTCTGGGCACCTTCTCTCCCAGGAAATTTTTAATGACCAATGTGTCTCCCGACATGCTTATGTTCATCGGAAAATGGCCTGAGCATACCTTCAGCTTATAGACAAAATGTTCTTCACATCCTGCAAATGCGTTTCTTATGTGCGCACGATAGGCATGCACAACAGCTTTCTCTTTTTTTGATGATGATTTCGCAGTAAATATTATTGCCCTGTCTTTGACTTCAAAGGAGACATTCGGATTGTCAAATTTTCTTGTCACTGAGCCTTTTGGTCCGTTGACTATAAGGGAATTGTCTTCTCTTGATACAGAGATCCCTTCAGGAACCTCAATTGACTCAACAATCTCTTTTTTTGCCATTTTCAATACACATATGCTATGAGCTTACCGCCAAGTTTCTTCTCGATTGCTTCCTCATGGGTCATTATGCCTTTGTTTGTGGTGACTATCAGGAACCCAAACCCAAATGCCGGCAGATATCTCTTTTCAAATTTTTTATAATCCTGAAGCTTTACGCTATGTCTTGGCTGTATAACTCCTGTCTTGTTGATCGCACCAAGCAGGCTGACTTCAATCTTGCCCCCTTTGCCGTCATCTATTGGCTTTATCTCCCCAAGATAGTTCCGTTCATTCAATAAGGCCAATACCTTCTTTATTATATTGGAACTTGGTTTGACAATTACTTTTGTCTTACCTTTAAGGTCTTCTGTCATTATGTGCGAAAGCACATTTGCCAATGGATTATTAAGACTCATTTTTCATCAACTGTATTTCTTGAACCCCAGACGGGTAGCAATCTCTCTGAAGCAGCATCTGCAATACCTAAGGTTGTATTGGCTCACAAATCCGCCAATCCCTGTCCTTCCGCATCTCGAGCATTTAGCAGTCTGCCTGCCGCATGATCTCTCTTTAGGAAGGTTATATTTCTTGAATCTCTTCAGTTTATGTTGTTTCTTGCCCAGTTGCTTGAGCATTTTTTTAGGATTGGAAGTAGTCATTTTTTCACCTTATTCATTGAGGCTTATGCCAAATTTCTGCTTAAAGAAAGCTATGCTCTCTTCTTTTGTGATAATATGCCCTTTGCCCAGTTTTCTGTTGAGCTTTTTTCTGTACTTGACCCTGTAGCCTGGCCTTGATAATGTAACACATACCTGAAAACCCATAATACCTATAGAGGGGTCATAATTCAGGTCAGGGACGTCAATATATTCATGGATACCAAAAGCAACATTTCCCTGTGAATCAAAACAGCTCTCATTAAGCTTGTTGTCTTTTGCTGCTATAAGCCTTATTAGTATTTTTTCTGCTTCTTCGCCCCTTAGTATTGTCTTGCAGCCCACTGGCAGACCTGGTCTCACACCCCATGAAGGTATCCTTTTCTGGCTTATTGTCTTCACAAGGTCTTTGCCAGTCAGGTTCTTTAGGAGTTTCATTCCTTTTTTAAGCGTGTCCTGGTTTGTGCCTGCACCTATATTAAGGGTGAGTTTCTCTATCCTGATCTGTCTCATTGGGTTCATTTTAATCCAAAGTTATGCTTGGTTTGTCTTTTCCGATTACGAACACTGAATCTCTCGGAGTATCAAATGTCCCTTCGGATGTCTTTATGGTGATTAGTGAATCAGCCCCTTCAGACAATTTTTCTATGGAGCCATGTTCTCCTGCATGGCTTCCCTTGATGAGGAAAGCATATCTTCCCTTTTCAAGACTGAAGGACTCTTTGATGTCCTGTGAAGGAAGCTTGATCATTACTGAATCTCCAACTGAATGCTTTCCTGACTTTATCCTGATGTTCCTGCTGTCTGAAAGATTAAGCTGGATTATGCCTTTTTTCAATATTGTTTTTCCAATTATCTTTGAAATCTTGAAGCCCGCTTCTTCTTTTGAGATCTTGACAAGGTCTAGCCTCTTGCTCTTTGTCAAAACAAGCCTGTAGTATTCTTCAGTTAAAGGTATTGACAAAACATCCATAAGACCGACAAGCGCCCTTGGGTTCTTGCATCTCTTGCCATCAATAAACACTTCTTTGTCTCTCAAGATGCCTTTTAATTCTTTAGTTGTCTTGCAATATTTCAGCATGTTCTTGAAAATAAGTACTACTGGGATGCTCAACTCAAAAGATTTTCCTGGTTTTGGCCTTACTGTGAATTTAGATTCTTTTCTTTTCACTGGCCATGAATTGGGCACTGTGAGTGTCTTGAGATGCTTCTTAACCATTTTTCTCTTTCCTCTTTAATATTTCCTGTCTTTTCTTATCAGACATGTTGAATTCTGTGATCATTACATTTGAAGGGGCTATCGGATATTTCACCTTTGTCCCTTCTTTTTTCTGGATCTCTATCCCTGAGATATAAAGCTTAATTTTTGATGAATTAATCTCCTCAACTTTTCCTGATTTGCCTTTGAACTGGCCTTTCATTATTTTTACTTTATCTCCAGTCCTTACTCTTGCAGACCTTTTCCCGTATTTTTTGGCAAGGTCATGAGCCAGGTGCGCATGGAAAAACCTTCCTTTTATATGTAGAGGAGCATTAGCTATGTATTTCCTCTGTTTTCCGGGCTTTTTGCTCGATTTCCAGTTAGTTGAAAAAGATACCATTTTGATCAGATTATTGTGCTTGCCACTTTTGCGACAGCCGGCCACCTTTCAGTTGCCTCTTTCGCGACAGGGCCTTTGAATATTGTCCCTTTGGGGTTTCCTTTGTCATCTTTCAGCACGACGACTGCATTGTCTTCAAATTTTATCCTGGTGCCGTCAGACCGCCTATATTCTTTTTTCTGCCTGACAACTATGGCATATACCATCTGCTTCATCATATCTGGCCTTCCTTTCTTGACAGCTGCCCTAATCATGTCTCCGACTCCTGCTGAGGGTTTTCTCCTCTTGACACCTTTATAGGATTTTACTGAGATGACCTCTACCAGTTTTGCCCCTGAATTATCGCATGTAGGAACATTTGCACCTACTGGAAGTCCTCTTGACACCCTTGCTTTTACTGCTTTCATTTTTTATCTAGTACCTCTACAACAACAAATTTCTTTGTCTTGCTGACAGGCCTGCATTCTTTTATGACTACTATATCTCCTTCTTTAGCGTCCAGCTCAGAAGGGTTATGGGCCTTTACCTTGCTTCTCTTCAAAAGATATCTCTCATATTTAGGAACATAGATACGCCTATCCCATTCTACTGTGACTGTCTTCTGGGCCTTGTCGCTCACGACTTTGCCCCTGAATGTACGTCCCCTGGCAGTTATCTTCTTGGTCTTTGGTTGTTCTTGTTTTTTTGCCATTTTCAGTTCAACATGCTTTTATTCTGTCTTCAGGCCTTTTGGTGATGTCCAGGCCGTTTATTGTTTTGCCATTGATCGTTATTTTTGCGTTCTTTTTTATAATTTTAATTGTCTTGGTTTTTGTCTTCAAATGAATCATGTTTTTTGTTTCGTCGATTATTGTCCCTTTGATTGTCTTTCCACAGTAGCTGATTTCAGCCAGTTTCCCAACAAACTCTTCTTTTGTGTTTCTCATTGCATCTGGATCGTCTCTGAAGGAAACCCGAGCTTCATAAGCTCTTCTTTGACTTTCTGCTTATGGTCTCCCTGCAATTCAATCTTGCCGTCTTTTGTCGTTCCTCCGCATGCCAATGTGTTCTTGAGTTTTTTTCCGAGTTCTTTGAGATCTATCTGCTTTGTGTCTATGCCCTCGACAACCGTGTTCTTTTTTCCGAATTTCTTCTTGACTGTGTAAACCTTTATCTCTTGGCTTTCTTTTGCGATGCTTTCACAAACGCAAAGCTCTTTGGGCAATCCACAAGTTATGCATATCTCGCTCATTTTTTGTTAAGTTCAGTCAATAACCTCGCAATATTTTTTTTTATCTGCCTGACCTGGCCAGGACTTTTTAAGGTAGTCCCAGTAGCCACCTGGGTATTAAGCTTTATCAGCTCTTTCCTCAGCTCATAGAGTTGGGATTCCAGGTCCTGCCTTGATTTTGATTTAATATCTTTTGATTTCATTTTTATTCTTCAGCCTTCTTGGCTTTTGTGGTCTTTTTGCTTGATGTCTCTTCTGTGGTTGTGTTTTCCGCAATCTCTGCTTCTATCTCTTTGCTCTCTTCTTCATTGACCATCTCTTCGGTGGCTTCTTCAAAATCCGCCAGCTGTATATCGTCCGGCAGCCTGACATCCGGAGGCATTATACTTACTTTTATACCGACAATCCCTGATTTCAGGTTAGCGATCTCGTATGCTATATCAACAATTGTTGTCGCTGCGTTTCCGCACTTCTTGATATAGCCCTGGTAGAACCTCCAGGTTCTTGCTCTTGCGCTTGGTATCTTTCCTGATATCAATATTTCTATTCCTTTTGCTCCTGAATTCAATACATCTGCCATTGCTTTATGGCCTATAGCCTTAAATCTCATTGTGCCGTATTTTTCCATAGCTACGGCAATCCTTTCTGCGACAGCTGATGCAACAAGATTGACGTTCTCAAGTTCACTTATCTCTATCTGAGGGTTTTCAAGCCCGAATTTCTTCTTAAGCTCTTTTGTAAGTTTCTTTATATTAGTGCCGCCGCCTCCGATTATCAGGCCGGGCCTTGATGCATGTATAACTATCTTCTCACCTAAAGGAGTCCTCTGGATCTTGGAGTGGCTCAGGCCGACGCCTCTCAAATTCGCTCTTATGAATTCCTGAATCTGGAACTCTTTCTTTTTTCTTGAAACAAAATCACGTTCAATCATTTTTTACTCTCCTTCTGGGATTCTTCTTTTTTGGCGGCATTTGTGTCTTTTGGTTCTTTTTGCTTCCTTTCCTGCAGCACTAACTGCACATGTGTCCTCTTCATCTTCCTTCTCCTCTGCCTTCCAAAATGCCATGGAGAGGATGCTTTATGTGCAGAGATATGCATAACCACAAGGTCTTTTGTGCTAAGGCCTTTGTTCTGTGCATTTGATTCTGCGCTCTTCAAAAGATTCAATATCTCGGTAGCCACATTAACAGGGTATTTACCCGGGCCGATTCCTCTTTTGTGGGCTGTGTCCCTGTTGAACCTGCCAATCCTGATAGGTTCTTTTTTTTCAATAACGTTCTCAAGCAGCCTTTTCGCTCTTCCTATAGGTTTCCCCCTGAGAGCATTGCATACCTCAACTGAATATTTTGTGGATATGCTCAAGTCTCTGCCATAGACCTTTGCCATGGTATCGTCCATCTGCTTGATTATGTAACTGTCTGCCATTTTTCCTTTATCTCACTGATATTGCTGAACTGCTCCTTGTAGCTCCTACACCAGGGGCGTTGTGGCCAACTCTTCTTCGTGTCAATGAAAACTCTCCCAGGAAATGTCCAAGCATCTCTTCTGTGACAGTCAGCGGCACATATTCCTTTCCGTTGTATATCTTTATTGTGTGGCCTACCATCATAGGCAGGATTACCATATCCCTTGCATGGGTCTTTATATCCCTGTCATTCAACTCGATTTTTTCAATGAGCTTTTTCTGCTCATCTGTCATTCCTCTCATCAATGACCTTCTAGCCCTGCTTGAAATGAATCTTGAAAACTCTTTGACAGACATCTTCTTCAGTTCTTCAATGCTTTTTCCCTTGTAATTGAATTCTTTTTTTGCCATTTTTATCCTGTCTATCTCTTTTTACCCGTACGCCTCGGCCTCAATTTACCAACTTTTCTTCCTGGAGGCGCATTCCTTGGAGCGATTGTCGGATGACCTTTCTTGCTTGAACGTGAAGTTCCGTGCGGATGGTCGACTGCGTTCATAGATATTCCGCACACTCTCGGATAAAGCTTGTTCCTTGATTTCATATAGTGATATTTATTGCCTGCTTTCAGGAAGGGTTTCTCTTTCCTGCCAGATCCTGCTATGATGCCTATAGTAGCTCTGCACTGCGGATTAAATGTCTTTTGCTTTTTTGACGGAAGCATAACTGTAATCTCATTGTCTTTCTTAGCTATTACTTTTGCAAAACAGCCGCCGCTCCTGACAAACTTCCCGCCGTCTCCTGGCTTTGATTCGATATTGAATATAGAAGTCCCTACAGGAACATCTTTCAGGCAAAGGATGTTGCCATGAACTACTTGCGCGCCCTCTCCGCCCTGGATGACATCGCCAACTCGTTTACCTTCTGGTGCGATTATATAAGACTCTTCTCCGTTGTCATAAGACATTTTTGCAAGAGGACTTGAATGGCCCCTGCATTTCACAAAGTCAATTATCTTCCCTTCTTTCACTGTGCCAGGATATGAGACTTTCGCCTTATACTTAAAACTAGGCGCCCTGTACGTAGGGCCTCCTTTTCCTCTTGCCTGCTGTATAAGATTCTTTCCCATTTTCCTTTCCTTACATCAATCCTAGCTGTGTCGCCAGGTCAATTGCCGGCGTCTCATCTGAAAACTTGACATATGCCTTTTTCCTGTTCTTTATATCAATAGATGTATTGACTTTCTTGACTTTCATATTGTATAATTTCTCGATAGCCTCTTTTATCTGGGCTTTTGTAGCTTTTTTATCTACTACAAACACCAACAAGTTATCTGATTCCATCTGCCTGATGGCCTTTTCTGTTGACAACGGATATTTTATTATCGATATCATTTTTTAATCTCTTTTTTCTTCTCTTCTGGCTTTTTCTTTGCTGTTTTTTCTTTTTTTTCTTGAGCATAATCTTCTGTAAATAATTTCTGCTTATCAAGCATCTCAATTGCTCCTTTTGTATATAGTGTAAGTCTGCCGTAATCGCTGCCAGGTGCAAGAAGCTCTGCATTAAGTGCTGTTACTTCTACAACATCAACACCAGGTATATTAACGCCTGCTTTCAGGAGATTGCATTTCTTTGCTACAACAAACAAAGGACCTATCCTTTTTTTGAATTTCCTCCCCCTTGAAGCAGCGTTGCCTGTCTTCTCTGTCTTTTTTGATGCTCTCTCAAGCTCTTTATCAAGCCCTAGCTTATTCAGGAAGCCATAGACATCTTTGGTCTTAAACATATCTTCAACATTATCTTCCAATACTATAGGGTATTCCTTGATAACATGGCCCCTTTTTTCGACAAGTGCTTTGACAACTGAAGCTGCCATGGCAGACCTTATCGCTTTCCTGTTCTCTTTCTTATTTATCTTCTTCTCAAAAACTTTTTCTGCCTTTGGTGGATGGGCCTGCCTTCCGCCGACTGTGTTTGGGGCAGTGGCTGCCTGCCAGTTGAACCTTGTTCCCCTGTAGCTCATGATTTTCCTAGGGACACGTGAAATCCCTATACCATAAGCGCCTTTGTAATCTCTTCTTCTTCTTGATAGTTTTGATGAATATTTTTTCCCTGCTTCAGGATCTGTACCATAAGGCTGCTTTCTTCTGCTCTGAATAGCCTGGACTGCTCTTTTTATCAAATCAGGCCTCACCGGCTCGCTGAACTGCGCCGGAAGAGCTACTTCTCCCTTTGTTTCGCCTGCCATTGATTTCAATATCGCTTTCATCTTAGTTTCCTTGCTTTGATTCCTTGCTTATCTTCAGCAGTGTCGGTAGCTCGCTGGTTTTTTTCAGCCTTAGTGGCTTCTGCATAATCACCATTCTTTTTCTTGCCCCTGGCAAAGACCCCCTAATCAGCAATGCTGGATTTTTGACTGAGCCATATTTCAAAAAACCTCCTTCAGGAGTAATCTCTTTCGGGTCTTCAACTATCTTTATTATTTGTTTATTATATTCAGTCCTCTGGTGGAACCCCATCTTTCCAGCATGGGCTACTCTCCACATTATGTGGCCTTGGCCGCACCATGGCCCTAAAGATCCCGGGTTTCTGATTGCTTTCTCAGATTTAGCCTGTCTGATTGAAATACCAAACCTCTTCACAGGTCCCTGAAATCCTTTTCCTTTTGTTACTGCTTTTATATCTAGAAAATCTCCTTCGTTGAACACTGAGCTGAGGAAAATTTCCTTGCCCCTGTTATCTTTTACATAATTAATCTTGTCTGAAACTGTGCCTGCAAGACCGATCTCAAACAGCTCTGGCTTCTTTTTTCCAACCTGAGTCAGCTTTGGCTGAGTATAAACAAGGACTCTGATATCTTCATATTCTTCAGGGTTCAGATTGTCAAGTTCTTTTCCAGCTTCTTTTTTAGGGAGGCTTGTTTTTTTTGATAGCTCCTTATCATTGCTCAGGACAATCTCTTTGCTCACAACAATGCCTGTGCCTGATTTCTTATACAGTCTTGCTGAATACATCTTCATAGGCGGGCATTCTACAATCGATACAGGTATAGAAACCTCTTCTCCTTTCCTATGCGAGCCTTTCCTTGTCTCAATAGCCTGGATATGGGTCATACCGACTTTGTACCCTGCAAATCCAGTCATGCCTGTACCGTCTGATTCCGGAAAAGTCCTTGTCCTAGCATAAGCTCTCTTTGCCCTTTTCCTGGGCCAGAACTGCATGCTTCCTGATCTTGGTTGTCTTGTATTCGGCATTTTAGATAATACCTAATCCGTTGATAGCGACCTATTCTTGGCATCTCCCCAGAATCATTGGAAAGATACCTTTTCAGGTCGGATAAACATAATTGGTATGTTTAGTACTGAGTTGGAAATATAGGTGATTTATAAATGTTGCGGGGAGATATATTTGATCTAGTCTTCCAATCTATGAAAAAAAACATTTCAAAAATTTTATATACTTGTGCCCCAGAGATTCAGGTTATGGTCCTAGAATCACTTATTAATCCTCTTAGGGCAGAAGCCCATCCGAGGATATTGTTTGTGCATGGCTTCCTGTATGCAAGCTTAGGGCTTTTTCTTGGCTACTGGATATTCAGCGTGCATGCTTCGCTGATAATGGTCTTTCTTACGACAATGGCCGCCATCCCTCTCGTATATAATATAATCAAAACTGAAGAGAAAAAAGAGTTAAGTGATCTCGACGAAACTAATCTGCTTAGAGAACATGCAAAAGCATTGTCTGTATTCATGTATTATTTCATAGGCGCCACCCTTGGTTTTGCGTTCTGGTATGTGGTACTGCCCTCTAGCATGATTGGCGGCCTGTTCGAGGTCCAGACACAGACTATCACTGATATAAGGTCAAACATAACCGGAAACTCATACCAATCTTTCAAGGTTTTCACAGAAATATTGTCAAACAACCTCAAAGTATTGATATTCTGCGTGCTGTTCTCATTCATCTACGGACTAGGAGCGATATTCATCCTGACGTGGAACGCTTCTGTGATAGGTGTAGCCATAGGGAATTTCATAAGGACTGAATTGCAGATGATCTCTGGCGGACTGAATCTCCAGTCTGCTGCTGGCTATTTTCAGGTCATCTCGATAGGGTTGTTCAGATATGTCATCCACGGAATCCCTGAAATACTTTCTTATTTTTTTGCAGGGCTTGCCGGAGGGATAATATCTATAGCTGTGATAAGGCATGATTTCGGCACAAAAAAATATGAGAAAATAATACTTGACTCTTCGATATTGCTGCTGCTCAGCCTCTTTTTTGTACTTGTGGCTGCTGTGCTTGAGGTTTATGTGACACCTATATTCTTCTGATCTGTAGAGCTCCCACGAGAATATGTTGCTTGACACCGGTTCAGATTTTTCTCCATCCAAATTCCCCTAATTGAAGAGGTAATTTGTGGAGAAAAATCTGTTTCATAAACTAGAAAACGACTCTGATTCGTGAAATTTTTCTCTTTATTCCAAAAGCTTTACTCTTCCAGGAGAAAGCTCAAATATCTCGCCTTCTTCTATGAGGTCCCTGACTATCTTGTCCCCGTTAGCTATCTTAATATGATTTATTATGTCCTGAATATCCACTCCATCACCTTTATCAAGTACAGCAATCGCATTGAGAATCTTCTGATATGGTCCTGTCTGGACCTCTTGCTCGTCTTCGGTCTCAACAGGCAGTTTCACAGAATCCTTTTTCTGGAGCTTTATCTCAAGCTGATGAACTTTATGCCATTTGGCATCCTGGAGTTTCCTGACAATCTCCGGCACTATATATTTAGATTCGTTCCATTCTCTAGGCCTGCCGATGACGCAGACCATGTCTCCAAGAGAAAGGCTGCTGAATCTCTCATCATCTTCAAAATATCTAACTGAAATGTTCCCTGTACCATCGTCTACTAAAAAGTTCTTCTCTTCATCAGACCTCGATACCACTGTACCTATTAGATAGACTCTCGCGATCTCTCCGTATTTTGTGATGATGCCGCTGGGCTCCCAGCCCGGCCTCTTGATATAAGTGGCACTAAGCACATCACTGACAAACAGCCTTTTTGCAGTCTTCCTTTTATTGTCAAATCTTTGAGATGAATCCCTTTCTTGGTTCATATATGTCACCTGATCTCTTCAGTTTTTCTATGATTTCAAGGACTTTGTCCTCTGAAATCCCTTTTGACGATGCTTCTATAAGGACATCTTCAATTGATATTGTCTTGCCGACTTTAGTCTCAATCTCGTTGAGGATCTCTCTTATGACCACGATATTGCTCCTCTCTGATGCTGTAACACCTGATGTCAGCCTGTCAATATCAAACTTGCCTGTCTCTGGGTCAAGCCCTATTTGAGTAAGACAGTAATGGACAAGGTCTATCGCTCTTCTAGCATCTTTTCTTGAAACCTTGTCTGCAAGCCTTACTTTTGCAGATGCCTCTGCCAATCTCACTAAAGCCTCAAGCTGCCTGGCTGAAATAGGGATAGCCTTAACTACACCATCTTCACTCGATCCTGAAGTCCTCATTTTTACATAATAGTCCTTGATCTCCTCAATAGCAGCATCTGTCAGCGCAGGAGAGATGTTCTGTCTGGCATATGCAATATATTTCTTCAGCATATCTGTCTCAATATCCGTGACAATCTCTGTCTTTTCTTTATGCAGCCCGAGTATGAACTTTGCCATCTTTTCATCATTGGTCTCATCTGGCATATCTTTTATAGGGAATATAAGGTCAAACCTGTTTATCAATGTGCTCGGCAGCTCAATCTGCCTGGCGATTAATTCATAAGGGTCAAACCGTCCAAACTTAGGGTTAGCAGCAGCAAGAACTGTTGTCTCAGCCCTTAGTGTTGCCTGGATGTTCGCTTTAGAGATCGTAACTGTCTGCTGCTCAAGCGCCTCGTGCATCGCGCTCCTGTCCTCTTTGCTCATCTTGTCCAGCTCATCTATCGCGCATAATCCCCTGTTCGCCAGGACAAGAGCGCCTGCTTCAAGCGCATAGCCCCTTATAAATTCATCTTTAACTACGCTTGCTGTAAGGCCTGCCCCTGATGCTCCTTTTCCGCTGACATAGCGTGCTTTAGGCACTACCCGGGATATCCTTTTCAACAATTGTGATTTTCCTGCTCCGGGATCTCCTATCAGCAGTATATGTATATCTCCTCTTGTCGGGCTGCCCTTTTTCCTTTTCTTACGGACGCCTCCCATTGCCTGAAGAATCAGTGCTTCTTTTATCTTATCATGACCAAAAATTGTTGGCGCGACAGAAGATATGATTTTCTCATAAACTTTGGGATCCTGGGCCAGTTCCCTGATCTCCTGCTCTTCCTCAGGAGATATCTTTATCTCAAGATAATCCTCTTCCACAGGCTCTACATAATTGGCATCAATCATCAGGTCATATCTTGTAAGCTTGCCGCCTTCTTTAGCAGGGATTGGAACTTCTTTAAGTATGCCGTGGATTATTACTTTGCTGCCGGGATTCGTCTTTTTTTCCGAGATCGGAGAAACAAGATCTGATTTAAGGAATATGTCCAGCCTCTTCGGCTGCTCTCCGCCTTCAAGATCTTCAGGAGCTTCTTCCAAGACTATTTTCTGGGCATCTACAAGCTCTTTGCTAAGCAGCCTGAATTTCCCTTTTCTGCCGCACCCGCACCTGCTGGGCTCTTTGAATTTCGTGTCCAGTTGAAGTATTGTGATGACATTGCCGCAGCTGGGGCACTCGAATCTCGCAGTCGTAACCTGGGGCCTGACATCTGATTTCTGCCTGACAAGACCTTTGAGAAAGAGAAATTTGTTGATATGCTTGCTCCTGATATCCTTGATCATGACTTCCATTGACTCTGGAAGATTTGCTATCCTGAGTTTGAAATTTTTAAGATCAGCTTCTGTCTCGAACTGCTCGAGCGCAATCTCTCCAGCCTTTAACACTTCCTCAGGGTTCTCAAGAAGCTCATCCGCAAGACCCGGGCTGAAGGCTGAGAGTGTCTTGAAATCAGTCACTATATGCTTTTCTCCTTCCCTCGCTCTTTCAGCTATCTCTGCCTGGTAATTCTTCTCCAGATATTCCTGAAACTTCTTTATTATCTCCGTAGGCTCCATTTTAAGAAAATTGAAAATAAATTATTGATTTACTGATTTACTTTCTTAAGATTAACTATCAACATATCTAATGCATCATGCACTTCCTTCTCGCTCTTTGTGCCTGTGCACACAATCTTGCCGTTGCTGAAAAGCAGGAATGTCGCTTTTGCCTCATCAAGCTTGTATACGAGCCCCGGAAACTGCTCTGGCTCATATTCTGTGTTCTCAAGCTTCATGGCAAGCACATTGAGATTTAGGTCCATGCCTACGCTACCACTAGCCACTATGTTCTGTATGCTTATCTTGGGCTTGATCGTTATCTCGATGCCGATCTTCTTCAGGCTTTTGATGATCTTTTCTATGGATTCTTCGACTTTCTCCATGCTTCTCGCTCCTGTGCATACGACTTTGCCTGAACTGAATATCAACGCTGATGTCTTCGGATCCCTTATCCGTATCACAAGTCCTGGAAACTGCTCTGGGTTATACTCTGTATTGCTTAAAGTGGCTGCCATCTTCTCTAGCGGAATGTCGTGCTCTAAGCTTGTAGAAACAACTATGTTCACTACCTGGATATTCTTATCTTTTGTATTTTCTGTCATTACTTTACACCCCCGTTTTTAAATGACTATTTATAAAGAAACAGGGTTTTATTTATAAAGGTTTTTAAATACTTGTTTCTACAAAAAGTGATTTTTTTGTCTCTACGTGGTTATAAGCACTACTTAAATATTAGTTATTATTAGTAACCTAAGGTGATTTGACAATGGAGGATTTGGATGGATTAGTAGAATATGTATTAGGTTTAGAGGATACACACTATATTGGTAAAACAGATGGTGTGCCTATTCCTAGTCACTTAAGTGATGTAAAAGGTGTTTTATTTTCGGGAGGAGAAAATAATAATAGGTACTTAATAGGTGAATCCCAACCGCTTCCTGAATTGAGTAATAGAAGACCATCAACTAAAGAGATTTTTGTTCTTAAACAAGGAGAATGGGGTGATATCCAAACTGCTTCGATAATATATCACATACAATCAGATAATGGCGCTATGCCTGCAAACTATGTTTTACTGGAAGAAGCAGTGGAAGCGCACAAACAATACATGCAAGAACAAGGTAGTGGATAAATTTACTTCGTGAATCTCCACAATTCTTCGATCATATCAAACGCTGTATATCCATATCCTTTCTGCTTGAACATGTGCTCGCCAAGCCTTCCGTTTATGAAGGCTGCCTGCTTTGCAGATTCAAAAAGATCTCCGGATTGCGCAACATAGCCAGCGCATATGCCTGCAAGTATATCTCCTGTGCCTCCGACTGTCATAGAATTGTGGCCTGTCTTGTTAATATGCCGCCTGTGCTTTGTGAAAACTGTGTCTGAGACCCCTTTAAGCAGAATCACATTGTTGCCTATGTTCTTCTGGATGCTCTTGATGTTCACATCAATATCAAGCTCATCGTAATCCGGCTTCTTGACTGTGTTCTTGTATAGGATCTCAAATTCCTTTGTGTGCGGAGTCAGGACGCTGTTCGAGACAATATCAAGGTTCAGCACTTTTATGGCGTCCGCATCCAGGACAAAAGGCTTCTTTATCTCTCTTATGAGCTTGAAGACAAAATCCTTTTTTAGGCCAAGACCATTACCGAGGGCTACGACATCATAATGCTCGCTCATCGATATGATTTCTTTGCAATGCGTCAGATTCAGCTCATCTCCCAGGAATTTCTTTGTGATGAGGTCTGGAGAATAGCTGTTTATCACCCACGCCGCGTTTTCCGGAGCGCATATGGTGACAATATCTACGCCTGTCCTTAGGGCAGCCATAGCCACAAAAGCAGGCGCACCGACATAATCCTTGCTCCCTCCCACAACAAGCAATTTCCCGTTCTGGCCCTTGTAATCCTTCCGCCTAAGCTTCATCTTTATTGGTCATCCTCTTCTCTTTTTTAATCTTTTCCCTGTACTGCCTCCTCATCTCCTTCTGCTCATCTGTCAACCTTGCACGTCCTTTTGAAGATTTATTATTGAGTACAAAGGCTCGCCTTTTTGAGTACTGGACAGGGTTCTTGATGCGCTCACAAAGATTATCCGGATGGCATACCCCGAAATCCTGGTAATATGACCTGCAGTTCGGAGGCAAAATTTTCTTTTTTTTCTGCCTATGGTATCTTATCTGGTTCCTTATCATAGCCTCTCTCAGTGGCTCCTTGTTCTTTCTGTTCCACTCCAGAAGAAGCTCTTCTGCCCTATCATGCGGCCATCCTGCAGATGTCAGAAAATTTGTGAGCACAAACATAGCTCTCTTTCTTCCATCTTCAAGGCCTTTCAGAATCTCCTGGATACAGGGAGGGAATAATTCCTCAGGAATCTGAGCCGTGATTTCCTCATAAGTTCTCTGTAGCCCATCTTTTTTTTCAGGTTCTTCTTTTAACTTGTGAGTATAGTCAAAAGCTGCTATCATGAGCCTCATGGCCTCGTCTTTCTCTGCCACAGAAGAGTCAAGAAACATTGGCATATTGCTCTCAAAAACTTTCTCCGGTTCTGCCTGGTTTTTCTCAAACCCCATTATTATGTCTGGTGAGACAGGAATAGAAACAAGGCCTGATTTTTCATGCATGCTATACGGAGCCCTGTACATGTGCCTGGAAGAGATAAGGATAGTGTCTACATCAACAATCGACAATGGGTCAAAAATCTCTTTAAAATCGTTTGAGCCGCATGAGCATAGGCTGGACTCATGCTCTATTTTCTCCATAAGTATCCCGCATCTCGGACAGACCATAGAGGCTGTGCTGTCTTCTTTTACAGCTGCCCTGCCGCATCTGGAGCAGATAAATTCCTTTTTTGACAAGAGTGTTTTCTTCTTTATCTCTTTCCTGCAGTTTGTGCATAACGTCTTGCTTAGCTCTTCATGGCTCTTATTAGTTATACTGCATATCTCTTCTATTGTTGTCGTATAGATGTTGTCAAAGATAATCTCTCCTGTTTTTTTCACTGTTATCAGATTGTTTGCTATATAGTCAAGAAGATAAAGCGCTATCCTCTTCGGACCGTCAGGAAACCAGTTCTTCACAGGCATCTCGTTTATGTTATCCGGAAAAGATTCAAACGGCACGCCTATATGGAACCCCTTGTTCCCTGAGAACTTGCAGCTTATCGATTTTATGCCATGCATCTTCAATGCCTTAATGAAAAGATGTGTTGTGAGTTTTGAGAAATGCCAGTAAGGGCAATCAATATCAAGGACAAGGTCCCATCCTGACCTAAGCTCATCAAGGTCCTGCTTCCTCATCTCTGTCGTTAACTTAAGAGGATCTTCCCATCTCTCTTCAGAAACGTGAAAGCTTGTCGCGCCTTTTTTCACTGGCCCCATAACATCGTTCTCATATATAAGGACATCCGGCCTTTTTCCAAAGCCCCTTGTGCCATATCTTATGCCCACTTCCCTGTCTGAGCTGGCATCCGCTATCGCTTTTTGGACATGTCTCTGTTTATAATAAAGGAGCCGTCTGCTTATATCCAGCATCATCATAAATTGGAAAGGGAACAGATTTATATGTTTTAATGCGATCAACTGCAGTATGGAGGATGAACTGGATGCTTTGGCTGAGAAGATAGATGAACTAAAAAAGACCGGGCTTCCGATAATCGTAGAAGGAAAAAAAGATAAGACTGCGATGAATAAGCTTGGGATAACCAATATCCATATATTAAAAGAGCCTGTATATCAGATATGCGAAAAAATAGCTGAAAAACACAAAAAAGCAGTAATCCTGACAGATCTTGATCCTGAAGGGAAAAAACTGTATTCTAAAATCAGAGAGGGACTGGAAAAGAATGGCTGTGCTGTGGATGACACCTTCAGAGAGTTCTTATTCAGAAAAACAAAACTGAGGCAGATTGAAGGATTAAGAAACTATATGATTAGGCTTGAGAACAAGGCTCAAGACATAAATTTATAAGTAAAGAGCTCCTATTAAGGATGAAAAACCAAGGGGGTGGTATTATGACTTTTGCCAAAAAAGCCTATGACTTAGCAAGAAAACAAGTATTTTTCTGCGATGCAGGACAGCCTCTGTCTGAGATAGCCAGGCAGATGTATTCAAAAAACATAGGGTCTATAATTGTAAAAGAAGGGAACCGCCATATCGGCATAATCACTGTGAATGATATGCTGAGGGCGATGAACAAGAACAAGAATCCTGATAAAACACCGGCAAAAGATATCATGTCCTCCCCGCTTGTGATAGCAAATAAAAACCTTGAGATAGATGAACTTGTAGACAAATTCAATAACAGCAAAGTCTCAAGGATGATACTCGTAAATGAAAAAGACGAAGTTGTCGGAGTAGTCAGGGATATCGCTGTATACCAGTACATGACATTCTATAAGTATGACCAGGAAGTCAGAAAAAGGTTTTCCAAGAATTACGCAAGACCGCTGTACTGATCATCTCAGCTTGAAGAAGGCAACTCCTGCCAGAAACAATACTGCTATGATAAAATATAGTGAATAATCCTTAAGCTTGGCTGAAGATGACATATATATTGTTTTGGCTGTTGCAGGAGATACATAATCTGTGGATTTCTCTATAATAGAATCTTCTTCTTTCTCGTCTTTTTTGAGTTCAGAAGAGACATGGGATTCAGAGGCTGCTGTTTCAGGAATATTCACCTTAATCTCCTGAATAATCTCATTAGGTGTTTTCCTGTCATCTCTCTGAACCAGCACCTTAAACTTATAATCTCCTGCAGAGATGTCTGTAAAGGTATTTTTTAGTAGAACATAGTCTGTCCCGTAGCCATCAACTGAAAGACCTATTTTGTTTTTCTCTCTTTCACCTGAGTATGATTTTGAGCCCCTATAAACATAGCTCCAGACAGAGTAGTTATGGCTTTTGTTTTCAGGATTTGTAAGTCTGACAGCGGCCATAACCTCATCAGATGCATTGGCTGTGAAATATACTAGCTCATATTGTACTACTTTTTCTTTTGTTTCGGTTGAAATCTGTGTCTTCTGGCCGCATTCATCAGATTGTCCTATATACAGCTTCTTCTCTGCTTTTGCATCCAGACCTTCTACCACCAAAGTATATTCGCCGGGATCATCACTGCATTTCAGCTGTATCGGCAAGCTGAATTCATATTCTTGGTATTGTGACTTGAGATTGATGCTTGTTGTCTCGCTGACTTTTGTGCTGCCTTTCGCCACATATGCCTTGACTGAGTATTTTCTTGTGTCTCCCTTATAGACCTTGACATCCGCTTTCAACAATCCCCCAAATATTGCCTGCTGGCTTATGCTTGTTATCCTGATTGTGCTCTTATCCTCTTCTTCAGATACTGATCCTGAATCATCAGCTGAGCCTCTGACAACAACAAGATACTCACCTTCTGTTTGGTTATTTGAATTGTTGCATGCTATCCAAGCAAGTTTAGACTTTATAATAAAGGCCATGTCTGTCTCATCAAATTTCGGCGTATATGATTTCTTGTTAGTGTTCTTTGTCAGCACAGGCTTTTTGACCTGCTTGCCAAAAAGGTCCTCTACCCAGTATTCTATCTGATAAGGAAATGACTCATTGCTCAATTCATGAAAAAAATAGATTTTCTCACCCTCTTCAAACAGCTGCTTCTCAACACCAAGAGAAAGTGAGATATTGCATTGATGAAGGCCGGGGTCTTCAGGAGACACCTCGACGCATAATGAAAAATTTGAGCCTTCTATGGCTCCGCATATCTGATATTGGCCCAGAATGCCGAACAAAAAAGGCGAGCAGGTCTGTGAGGTGTATGACTTCAGAGACACATTCAGAGATTCCTCATGCAGAAGAACATATTCATGACTCTGGTTGACTGTGCTGTTCATGATCGAGATATTGTAATAGAAGCCAGCATATATCTTGTCCTGCCCTTTTTCATAATAGTTATTTGTAATCCTGAAAAAAGAATCATACTCACCCCCAAGATATATAGCGCCTGGCATATTTGAGGAGAGGGAAAACTGTGGCTGTGCAGCTTTTTCCTCTTCCTGCTTATCAGCATAAAAAGATCTTTCTATATTGGCCTGAAAGGGCGTGGGCTCTGATTCAAGCCAAGTATCATTAAAAAGGGAAATCGAATAGCCTTCTTCCGCAATATCTGAATAATTTACAGCGCAGCTTTCATTTGTTGTATCATCAAAAAATATAAGTTCCTCGCCTGCTGAATTTGATAAAGAAAATGAAGAAGACATCAGCATGCCGCTGATATTATACTCATATCCGAATGCCTCGGGATCCCTGGCGGCCACCATATATTCCAATGGAAGCAAGGTAATATTCCCTGAACACAATGAAATGCCATGGTCAACTTCTGCTTCCCTGAATCTCCATCCTGAAAGATTGATAGAATCATTGCCTGCATTATAAAGCTCTATCCATTCCCTTCCTGTATCGCTTCCTTCTGGATCATACATTATCTCGCTTATTCTCAACTCAGCATTCACTGAATAAGATAATGTGAAAAAAAGGCATATGAGAACAATTTTTCTGGTCATGACAGAAAGCTTCTCCATCTACTATAAATATTTTACTAAAAAAATAAACATAATAAATTTTTTTGTCTGAATAAAAAAGACCAAAAACTAAGAAGCGCAGGCGCTGTCAAAAAAGTCAGCTTGCTGACTCAGAACTATTTATCAAAACAAAAAGTTTTAAAAACCCCAGTGAACTTATGAATAGAGGGAATATGGGTTTTTTAGACAGTTTCAAGAAAAAAGAGGATTCACCTATCTTAAATTCTCCTCAGGGGAACAAAGACCTTCCCCCTCTTTCAAAATTAGTCCCCCCGCCTCCCGGCGCGCCTGCCCAGGGCGCAGGACAGGATAATCTCCCTTTGCCTCCTTCGCCTGGTGGCTCTTCCAACAACCAAGAAAATCCTGGCTCTGCTATTGAAAACGCATTTACTAATTCTCTTGATAAATCAGTAGATTCTCCAGCGCAAAAGAGGCCGCTGCCTCCTCTGACACCCCCTCCGAAGAGACATCTGGATTCAGAACCCTTATTCCAGTCTGCGCCCCTGCCTCCTGAAAAAAACGGTGTTGATTTTTCATATACGCAGGATTCACAGGAGATGCAACAGCCAACTGCGCAGCATCCGTCTGAAGTTCCTCTTGATCTTCCTCAGCTTCCTCCTCTTTCACAACAGGAGGGAAGTGTCAAAGCAGGACCGAATTTCCAGACAAAGACCTATATGACCCATGAGGTCAAGAACGATAATGAGATCATTGAAGATATCCCTTATTTTTCAGATGTCGGAGACCAGGCACTGGTCCAAGAAGCAAATCCGATGCTTGATGACCTGCCGATGCTCGACGCAGAAGGACCGGAGATATACAGGAACCTCAGGCCTGAGATTACAAAGCCACTTTTCATAAGGACAGATTTCTACAGCCAGGTGCTCACAAACCTTGATAATATAAAATCGTATGTGAATGAATCTTCAGAGATAATATATAACCTTGAGAACCTGAAGAGGAATTCTGATTCTGAGCACAGGTATTTCAAGAAAGTCCTTGAGGACATACAAAGGAAACTCATCTATATCGACAGAGTATTATTCAACGGGTGAAAAGAGGGAGAATCATGAGAAAAGACCAGAATGTTTTTGTCAGGATCGATGAATATAAAGATGTGCTGGACATCATCACATTAGTCAATGAAAAAGTCAAAGAGGCCAGGATAGTCCTTGGCAAGATAAATGACCTTAAGAACCAGGAAGATAATGAGCTCGATGCATGGAGAAACTCACTCGATGATGTTGAGAGGAAGATGAAATATATCGACCAGACCTTGTTCGAGCCGAGATACTAATATGAAAGACGGATTTTTTGTCGGGATCTATGATCCTATCGATGTCAGGAGGAATCTTCTTGAGAATTCCAAGGAAATAGTGAAATCTTTGCAGTACTATGATAAGCTTAAGGAGATAAGGTCAAACAAGCTTATGCTTTTCCAGGAGATGAAGACTGTGATGGAAGAGCTTGACCTCCTTGTCACGAAACTAAAAGAGAAATTGCCAAAATCCCACCTCAGGAAAGTCCAAGAGGAAAAAGAGAAGCATTCACCTGAAAAGTTCAGCTCTGAGCTAGACCAACTGGAGAAGCAGCTCAGGATTATCGAAAATGAGCTGTCCGGGATGGACGGCTGATCAGCTTATTCTTCATAAGATTAATATAAAAAGAACAATTCCTGATAGCCATGAAAGTTTTTATCGTCATCCCGGCATATAATGAGGCAGGAAAGATAAGAAGAGTCCTTTTGAAGCTGAAGAAAAACAGCTATAAGAACATCATTGTAGTGGATGACGGTTCAAAGGACTGCACAGCAAAGATTGCTGAGGAATCCGGCGCATATGTGCTTAAGCATGTCATCAACAGGGGGCAGGGGGCAGCATTGAAAACAGGGATTGATTACGCCCTGGAAAAAAAAGCAGACATCATTGTGACCTTTGATGCGGATGACCAGTTCATGGTTAAAGAGATAAAGGACATAATATGTCCTGTCGCTAAAGGAGAGGTGGACATCGCTCTGGGATCAAGGTTCTTAGGCAAGGCAGTGAACATACCCTTTCTGAAAAAGATGGTACTGAAGCTGGGCATCTTTGTTGTCTTTCTTCTATACGGCATTAATATAACAGATTCCCAGGGAGGATTCAGGGCCATGTCACGGAAGGCCAGCCAGAGGATAAACCTGACAGCAGACAGGATGGAGCATGCTGCTGAATTCTTCTCAGAGATAATGAGAAACAAACTTAAATACAGAGAAGTTCCCATAACAGTAAGATATGATACATATGCCCTGAAGAAAGGCCAGAACTGGAGTGACAGTTTCGGCCTGGGCATGAAGATGCTCTTCAACAAGTATATGAGGTAAAAATGATTACATTCATGCAGTTGCTGGCATTGGCTTTTATGAGTTTTGTCAGCAGCAGGGCTGTGCTCAGGGCAAAAGACAAGAAAATAAGCATCGGAGAGCTGTTCTTCTGGCTTGGTGTCTGGAGCGCCCTGATATTTGTGGTGTTCTTCCCTGATTTCACAACAAGAATGGCAAACCTTGTCGGCATAGGAAGAGGCATTGATATCATATTCTATACAAGCATCGCCATATTGTTCTACATGATATTCAGGCTGTATGTCAAGCTTGAGGATACAGAAAGGGAACTCACCAAAGTCGTTAGAAAACTATCAATGATGACAAAGAAGAGAAAATGAGGGTCCTTCTATTAACTGAATATTTTCCTGATTCCCCTAATGCTGAAATAACAGGGGGAGTGGAGAGCAGGGCATTCAATATTGCGTCCAGAATGGCAAAGAAGCATGATGTCACTGTATTGACATCCTGGAGAGAAGGCCTTTCCAGGAAAAGTAAATTTGGAAAGCTCAAAGTCCTGAGAGAAGGCCCTCATCATGGCTACAGCAATTATGCAGGATTCATCTCAAGGATAGAATTTGCCATTGCCGCAATAAAAAAAGGCTCAAAACTAAGGGCTGACATCGTAGACGGATATAACTGGACAACATATCTTCCTGCGTATTTCATAGGCAGGGCTATAAAGAAGCCGATTGTGGCAACATACCATGAAACATGGACAGGAGAATGGATAAAGAACAAGGGCATAGTCACTGGCCTGCCTTATGAGATCTATGAGCGGATCCTTCTCAGATTGAATTATGATCTTGTGATGCCTGTCAGCGAGTTCACCAGAAAAAGACTTGCTGAAAGAGGCATAGATGAGAGCAAGATGACAGTGGTGAACAACGGGGTGGATATAAAGAAGTTGGATAGTGTGAAGGGAAAAGGTGCAGGTGTATGCTATGTAGGCAGGCTGGTAAAGACAAAGAACGTGGATGTGCTGATAAAGGCCATGAGCCTTGTTAATAAGAAATATCCTGATGTGAGATGCAGGATCATAGGACAGGGCCCTGAAATGAACAGGCTGAAGATGATGGCCAGGGATTTTGGCGCTAATGTTGATTTTATGGGATTTATGGAGAAGTATGAAGATGTGATGAAAACAGTCAAATCAAGCAGCATACTATGCCATCCCGGTACTGTAGAGGGATTTGGGATGATACTCCTGGAGGCCATGGCGCTTGATATACCCTATGTCTGCAGTGACATAGAAGTATTCAGAGAGATAACAGATAATGGTAACGGAGGTTTTCTCTTTAAGCAGATAGACCACAAAGATCTGGCAAAAAAAATAATCATGCTGATAAAGGATAAGAAACTGTATTCTAAGAAAAAGGCTGAACTCAAAAAAACAGTCAGGAGATATGACTGGGATCCTATAGTGGAGAAGGTTGAGAAAGCTTATCTGTCTTTGATAAATGAAAAAAAGAAATAAGGAAAAACATAGAAGGATTTGGAAACCCGTCTTTTTCATCGTTCTGGCACTCCTGGCAATAGAGATACTACTGAGGATAGCCGGCGGCTTATATCTAAGGTCACATTTCAGCCAGGAACAGGTAAATGGGGGACATACTATACTTGCGCTTGGAGAATCCAGCACAGCAGGATTATGGGTAGCTAAGGGGGAATCATATCCTGAGCAGCTCCAGGAAAAACTTAATGAAAAAGTGCCTGGAAAAAATATCAGTGTGATAGTGCCGCTTCATCTGGGCCAGAACACTGGCCAGATGTCCAACAGGCTTGCCCAGTATATCCGGATGTATGATCCGGAGCTCATCATAATCATGGCAGGCTACAACAATGAATGGAGCCTCGCAGAAAGCCATATTGACAGATATTTAAGCTGCCCTGAGAACATAAGGGCAAGAATCCTTGTATTCCTGGACAGCCTCAGGATTTTCAGGACGGCAAGATATTTTTTCCTGAAGGCTGTGCTTATGGACAGGTCATCCTATATATCAGGGCTTGAAGACAGCGGCTATCTTCTAGGCGGGCCTGAGCTAGTTAGATACCCTCCTGAAAAAGAAGTATATTCTTTTGCTGCTTCCCATAAAAAAGAGTTCATAGAGCTATGGCGGGATGATATGAAAAGCATGATAGATAAAGCCAGGGCAGACGGCATACCTGTTGTGCTCATGACATACCACATCAACCCAAGCTACCTGGATGCGGATGAATTTGTGAAATTATCAGATGAAGAAAACATAACCCTTGTGAGGAACGACATCCTGTTCAGGCAGCTGGCAGAATCCGGGGAGATATCAAGATATGTTTTCCCTGCAGACAGGTGGCACCCTAATGCAGATGGATACAGGCTAATAGCGGAAAATGCAGCTGAGGCGATAATCCGACAGGAGCTTATTTAATACCTTGATGGACAGATCGATTTAAATATAAATTAATTCTTCCAAAAAGTCATGGGAGACAGCCAAAATTCGTTGTACTTCGGATATGAAGCAAGAAAAAAGATTCGAGAAATCCATTTATGTTGCGATACTAATTTAGACCATGCCTATAACCTAGCATGTGATTTTAATTCTCCAGACCCTCTCAACCCACTTGAAAATATGATTTTGGCAGATATATTTGCAAAATCAGGGGATTATGAGTCTGCATTCAGGAGTTATAACGCAGCATTGGATACAAACACAATACGTTCACTTGCTCTAGAGAGGGTAATCTATGCTGAGATGGGCCTGAAACATATATTGTTCGGTAATCATTTGCATAAATCAGGAGATTATGCAGGGGCCATGAAACATATCAATGACGCAAAGGAGTGTTTCATCAGAGCAATTGATTATGAGAAAGGAGAACCTATTGAAGCCCAATATTACATCATGTCCATTGTAAAACTTGTCGATGTGAGCCTTACACTTGATGATCTTGATACTGCAAAGAAGGCATTAGAGAACTATAGGCAGATTGATCCTGCAATGTTTGAGCTATTGAAATCCGGGGCATTCACAAAAGCTGATACAGACGCTGAGATCAGAATGTTATATAATATATATAAAGAGAAAATCCACAGACTCAACTAGAATCCTAAATCTTTTTAAATCTGTTCCTTATGTTATTCAGTATGGTGAGGAAGACGGCGGTCGCAGGCCAGTTCTATGAAGAGGATTTTGACGCATTGAACAAGCAGATAGAGGAATGCTTCTATTCAGAAAGAGGACCGGGAGACCTGCCTGTGAAAAGGGATGAGAAGAGCAGGATAAAGGCAGTGATAGTGCCGCATGCCGGCTACGGGTTTTCAGGTGCGTGCGCTGCCTGGGCTTACAAAGAGATAGCAGAGGCGAAGTTTCCCAAGGCATTCTTATTGCTAGGGCCTAATCATTTTGGTACGGGCTCAGGCATGAGCATAGAAGACTGGAAGATGCCGTTCGGCCTTGTAAAGTCAGAAAAAGACTTGATAAGGGGCATTAAGGAGAATACTTCCTTAGGCATAGCAGAGCATAACCATATAACAGAGCATTCATTAGAGGTGCAGCTGCCTTTGCTGCAGTTCTCAAACAGGGACAGGATGGCGGACATAAGGATAATTCCTGCAGTCATTAGCAGGGACATAGATTTTTTGGAGCTGGGAAAAGAGCTCTACGATTATCTAAAAGGAAAAGATATCACAATAATAATAAGCTCTGACTTCACGCATTACGGCCCTAACTACAGCTTTATGCCTTTCACAACAGACATCCCTGAAAGATTGACAAAGCTGGACAAGCAGGCCATAGACCTCATCAGCAATTATGATGTATCTGGATTCAAAGATTTTGTGAACAAGACCCAGATAACCATATGCGGGTATATGCCAATCCTCGTATTCTTAGCCATGATGCAGCACTATGAAGAAAAGCCAAAGCCCCATCTATTGATGCATTACACATCAGGCGATGTCATCGGTGATTACAGGAACTCTGTCAGCTATGTCAGCATGGTGTTCAAGTAGCTAAAAAACAAAACCATTAAATATTCGGATTGCTTAACTATATTCAGCATACGTGAGTATGCCGGTGGGGTGGTTGTCGCTGATACTTTTTTTCCAGAGCTCATGCTGATTTAATAGCATGGAACTGTGAGGCCCTTGCAAAAACTTCAGCTCAACGCCTGGACAATCTGACTCACAAGAAGCAGGCAACCACCTTTTTTCTAATTTATGACAAGAACCAATTCTCCTTTTGTCTTCAGGCCTGCGTTTGAGATGTCTAATATATTTCCGCGTATAATCTCTTCGAATTTTTTTGTCAGTTCACGGGCTATGGCAATTTCTTTTTCCGGGATTATGCCTGCCATTGTTTTCAATGTCTTAGATATCCTGTGCGGGCTCTCATATAATACAGCGGTCTCTTTTCTCTCTTTTATCTGGTTGATCAATGCCTTTTTTTTCGATTCCTGTTTAGGGATGAAGCCGTAGAAAGTGAACCTGTCAGTGGGCATGCCGGAGCAGATCAGGGCTGAGATGAGAGCGTTAGGGCCTGGAACAGGAGATACTTTGATATCCTTCTTGACGCATTCCCTCACAATATAAAAGCCCGGGTCGCTTATTCCCGGAGTGCCTGAATCTGTGACCAGCGCTATGTCTTTTCCCTGCTTCAGCTCTTCGATTATCTTCGGGGTTACTCTCTCTTTGTTTGTGTCGTTGTATGACAGCATCCTGTTCTCTATATTGTATTTTTTCAGCAGGATGCCTGTCCTCCTGGTGTCCTCTGCCAGGATGAGTCCTGATTCTTTAAGAATCCTGATGGCCCTGAAAGTGATGTCTTCCAAGTTGCCTATGGGAGTAGACACTAGATATAGCATATGAAAAGGAGAATATTAAGCGGTTTATTTAGGTTTTGAAATTGTTATTGGCGAGAGAGCAGGAAATGTTGATTTGCATATATTCTATACATCATGACCCTATCAACATCTTCTCCTAGTCCCAAATCAATTGCTCCTGTCATGATAATCGAGTATACTTCGCCAGGAAATATTGGGTTCTTCTGGATCTCAATTATTCCCTGGGTTGCTGATTCAACGTGTTTTATGAAGGCGCCATAATCTTTAGGAATGAATTCATCTACATGACAAAACCCCAGGCTGTTATTGATTTTAGACACTCCCTCTCCTTCTGGTCCTAAACTAAAAATAGGATAGCATGAATAGATCTGGTAAAGCTGGGTGCTTCCCAGTTCAGCAACCAAGTCCTGGGAAGGTTCCCTGATAGGCCCCCATCTTATCAAAACTTTCCTGCCAAATATTTCGCCTTGTATCATCTCTTCTACAATAAAATTCAGGGTTTTCATATACAGCGCCTGCACGTCTTTTCCAAAACAAGAGATGTGTCTGCCTATATCATAATATTCTGCTATATTGGCCTTTATCTCTGCATCAAAGCCTTCTGCATATTTCTCTAAATCAGATATCATTCAGCCGGGAAGAAGAAGCTTATATTTAAATCTAGTTCACTTGAACATATAATAGTACTTGTTGCCGTCCAATTTGAAATCCAAGGTGTCTTTCTCAGTTTTCCTGAGCTTCTTGAGGTTGTTTGTCACAGAGCCTATAGAGACTCTCAGCTTCTCTGCAATATCTTTAGAAGTATACCACTTGCCCTTGTTGGTTTTGAGGAAACTGAACACCTCTTGCTGGCCCATGCCCATAATTAGGGGAGCCAGAGTTAATAAATATTTTGTAGTAATTGAATGTGAGTAAAAAAAACGAAAATCAGATTTGAGACTATATATTGTTTGATTTTCAAATATTACGCAAGAGGATTATTTGTTGAAAATGCCTGAGAATTGCTCCCTGCATGCTTAATACAAAATTATTTTAATTGTATTAAGTTCTCATTTGTCATGAGATGCCCGTACTGCGACTGTGTAAAGAGTAAAGTGGTTGATAAGAGGGGTTCAGAAAACTTCAGAGTGACTAGGAGGAGGAGGGAATGCCTCGAGTGCGGGAAGAGATACACCACCTATGAGCGTATAGAATCCATAGACATAATAGTGGTGAAAAAGGACGGGAAGAGGGAGCAGTTCGAGAGGCAGAAATTAGAACGGGGAATAATGAAGGCATGCGAAAAGAGGCCGGTCTCCATAGATGAGATAAAAAAGCTTGTCTCAGATATCGAGCTTCATCTCAGGAACAAGGCCTCTACAGAGATACCCTCTAACCTCATAGGCAGGCTCGTCATGACCCGGCTGAAAAAGCTTGATAAGGTGTCATATATAAGGTTTGCATCTGTTTACAAAGATTTCAAGGATCCTGAAGAATTCCAGGAGGAGATTTCGAAGATAAAATGAAGCAGTTAAAAGAACTTTTGGAAGTGTTTCTGACAATACAGGTATCAAAGGAGCTGCCAAGGCAGGGATTTTTGTATTCGGGCTTTAAGAGGAATGAAGCAGATAGTGTGGCAGCGCATGCCTACAGCGTGACTATATTTTCTTATCTTTTGGCGAGGCAGCTTAAGGAAGAGGGTTGGGACATAGATCCTGAAAAGGCGCTTAAGATAGCTTTGGTGCATGATCTCGGCGAAACAATAACAGGCGATATAGGGACTTATGCAAAAGACTTAGCTAGGGACAGGTTCGAGAAAGTAGAGAACCAGGCATTCAGGCTTCTTATCAGGAATATGCTCGGCAAGGATGAATTGATAGAGCTTTTTGAGGCATACCAGAACCTTGACACAGTTGAGGCCCAGATAGTCAAGTTTGCAGATGCCCTGGACGCGTTTGTGCAGGGATTCAATACGCCTTCCGCAGACCTTGCAGATCTGATAAAGACCACCAAGTACATAGCCAGGAAGAAGATACAGAACAAAGAACTGTCAAAGATGTTCGACGAAGCCATGAAGATGATCACAGACAAGAAGGTCACTGTGTACAAGGGGCATATCGGCGGGGAATGATTATTTTTCAAGCAGCTTATAGAAATTTTCTTTACATATCTCTCTGAACCTGTCTTCAGGACAATGCTCTATCCTGAAAGGAAAGATATCTTTTGGGTAAGACGGGACCAGGCACATGAAGAACATCTGGGTGCCCAGGCCGTTCTCTCCATATACCTTACTCACTTCTTTTTCCAGGGCAGTTATATCTGCCCTGATCCCCATATATCTGCCGGGAAGCTTCTCCAAGAGGGCGTCATGGGCTCCTGCTATGTCAGTCATCTCTATGTAGATCTGTTCCAGGCAGGCTGTGTATTCTTCTAATCCAGCCCTTATCTTTTTTCTCAGAAACCCCTGTCTGGGAAGGGAGTAGCTATGCCCGAAGTATGGCCATTTGTGCCTCTGGGTTCGCTCTAATGCCTTTTTCAATACATCTCCTACTACAGAATCTCTGTAAGAAAACTGATATCTTTCTGCATGGAATGTATTATAGTATTCTGAATCAAGGAGCTCATCAGCTATCCCTGTCAGGCTGCCTGCCCCTGTGTCTGAAAGGAATCTTGTTGTCTGATCAAGATCCCTGAAGAAATAGGACATGGTCCTGATGCCCGGCGCCAGCGAGTCTGGGGAGCGCCTGAGGGCGTCCACGTCCTCTTTAAAAGAGGATATCAGGAGCAGGGCCGCTAATTTTCTCTTAGAGACTTTCTCATGGACCCCTCCTAAAAGCATGCCGCCGTATAGGAATGCCCCATCGACAAAATCATCAAGAAGCGATGTCGTGACTATCCACCTGTTGTTGAGCACCGATCATTGCGATCATCTTAAGAGACCGGCCTGATTATATATAGATAATCTGTAGATAATATCTATAATATATATGTCAGGAAGGAGAAGTATGCTCCAGCACATACCTCATCCTGTTGCTCGCGTCAAGGTAAGCCTTTGCCGCTCCTCTTACTGTGTCGCAGTCTACTCCCACACCTCTGACAGTATAGCCGTTGTTCTTTGCTATGACTGTCTCTATGCCTTCTGCGTTTGCTCCTGTGGTTGTGGATACTGATTTGTAACCCATGATGTCAAGGCTGAGTCCTGTCGATTTGTTTATTGCGTCTTTTGCAGCATCGATCATACCATTACCATATCCACATATCTGCTCTTCAGTACCATCCCTGCCCATAGTCATTCTTGCATATGCCTGATTGTTCCTGATGCCGGGCTCGAACGCATCTGAGTCCATCCTATAATATTCAGGGATTGCGTTGTCTCCTCTCACAGCCATCACTAAGACATCATCATATACCTCATCGACACCATCTGCATAATCCTTGAATCTTGCCATTATGTTTCCTATATCCTCAGGATCATAAGGTATCTTTTTTTCATCCAGAGTCCTCTTTACTTGATTCTGGCCTGACCTTGCTGTCAGAGGCATCTCGCCACAACCCCCATATCTCTCAGGAGATATCCATTCATAAGTATTCTTGTCCTTGTTTACTCCGTCCTGATGTATGCCTGAGCTGTGCCTGAAGGCATTCCTTCCTGTTATAGGGTTATTCAGCTGTGGGTGTTTTCCAGTTATGCCTGAAAGCAGCCTGCTGACAGGGATTATCTTTTCAGTGATAATGTCTGTATAGATTCCAGGAAAGAAATCAGGTCGCTCTGTGATTCCTGCGATTACGCATTCAAGCGCTGAGTTCCCTGCCCTCTCTCCTATGCCGTTCATGGTCACTTCTACCTGCCTGACACCTGCTCCGACAGCATATAGAGTATCTACGGATGCGTTACCCAAATCATCGTGAGCATGGATGGAATAGATTATCTTTTTTCCAACACCTCTTGTTTTTTCAATTACATATTTCACCATCTTCTCTATCTCAGTAGGGAACCTGTAACCAACAGTGTCCGGAAGGTTTATGGTGGTGGCTCCTGCTGCGATGGCAGCATTGACAACCTCTACAGTGTATTCCAGCTCTGTCCTGCCGAAATCTTCGCAGGAGAATTCTATGTTGTCTGTATATGATTTGGCAAGCTCAATCCCTGAGACTGCCATGTCGATTATCTCCTGCTTGCTTTTCCTCAGCTTATTCTCCCTATGCACCTGGCTTGTGGCTATGAACACATGGATTCTGCCTTTTCCTCTGGCTGTAGCAGGCTCTATAGCAGTGCCTGCTGCTACTATGTCCTTTTCAATGCATCTAGCAAGCCCGCATATCTCAGGCCCTTTCACTTCTTCGGCTATCTTGTAGACAGCATTCCAGTCTCCTTTGGAGGAGCCAGGAAAACCTGCTTCTATCACGTCAACGCCCAGATCAGCCAGGGCATATGCGATCTTAAGCTTGCTATCCGTATTCATCCAGAAGCCGGGAGCCTGCTCCCCGTCTCTTAACGTAGTGTCAAACACAATCAATTTCTCTTTTTCATCCATCTTCAGCACCTCGCTTGTGTCTCTGCTATGCAAGGGCCGGACCCAGAAGACAATCAAGGAGTATTAACAGTTCTAGAAATCAAGCCCTTGCATTAATTATAGCAAGAGCAGCAGGAGTCCCAGCAGTAGCAGAAGTGAAATCCCGTATCCTCTGCATGCCTGACAATCTGCCATCCGGATTGATAAACATGGGAAATATATAAAATTTTTGGCATCAAAATATTGAGAATGCTTATTTCTTCTTCATGCCGATGACTTTTATGCCTTTATACTCTATATATACAACCTCATCCCCCTCTTCCAGGGAATCCATGATGTCCCTGTCTGCCTCTGCGTCAAGGGTCTCATAAGATACTGCGTCCATTATCTGGAGATTATTTTCGGATTTGGAGATGACGCTCGCCTTTTTCTTCTGCAGGTCAAGAGCCTCTACCCTGTCGTTATGGCCCATTGTTATGACCTTCTCCCTCTTCCCGTAGATGTCCCTGCACGTGAATACAAGCTTTGTATGGGAATGCGTGCCCACATTCACGATGCCCCTTTTGATGACCTGGAGGACCTCTCCCTTGTAGAGGAAGAACTTACCGCGCTCAAGATCAGATGCTGCCATGCACCAGAGGAGTCTGGCTGTGTTTATATGTTTATCCGAAGAGATTCTATCTGGGTCGCTTTCTAAATCCATCGAATCTGAGGAGATTTAGTCTAAGTTTTTTTGGAAAAAATATTTCTCATTCCAACCCCAATCGATTTATCAGATTAACTGCTTCCTTGTCGAACTTTGAGAATGCGAACCATTTCTTGCCCAGGTCTTTCAGCGATGCCCCTAGATGATATACCTCCCTGTTGTCTATTATCAGGAACCTGTCATGCGATTCTTTGAACTCTTTTACCTCAACAGGAGGGTATTGAGAATTGTGTTTTTTCATATCAAGCGATAATTGTTTTGTTATCGCTTTTGTGAGGATAATCACTTTTACGTGAGCTCTTCGCTTTGTGAATAATGTCAAGACAGCATCATCTATGTAATTATCAATCAGAATGATTGAAGAGTCTGCTGTCCGAATTATATCTGCGACAAACTTATAGGCATCAAAAATCTGCCCATCAAAAAATATCCCTTTTTCGGGCTTGATATCTTTGCTTTGTATCACATCGAATATATGGTCGAATTTTTTATCACTCTCAATCTGCTTTTTCTCAATAATATCTAATCTCTGGAAAATCTGTGCATTTGAAGATATGAATCTTCTCATTGCGACAAACGCTCTCATTATCTGGATATTTACCTCTATTGCCTTGTCAGAAGTAAGCACACCTGACAGGCTTGCAACGCCCTGCTCTGTAAAAGCATACGGCAGATGCCCTCCGAGATGCATTGTTGAGGGTATCGCATTTTGCGATACCATAAGCTTCGCTTCTGCTTCATTCAATCTAAACATGAAATCCGGAGGGAACCTCTTGCTGTTTCTCTTGACTTGTTCTCTTAGGCGAATCGCCTTTATTTCGTAAAGATCTGCCAAATCTTTGTCAAGCATGACCTGGAGTCCCCTGATAGAATATATCCTGTTTCGAACATCTATCCTGTTTCTCATTTTACTTGTATGTTGATAGAATAGGGTTTAAATACCTCGCATGAAGAAGTCCAGTGATGTTTTTGTCCTGTGGATCTCTATTTAACATCCTCAGCTATCTCCCTCAGTTGCTCCAGCGCATCCTGCAAGTCTTCAACCAATTCATTTGCAATAACATCAGGGTCAGGCAGCTTGTCTAGATCTTCAAGGCTTTCATCTTTTATCCAGAAAATATCAAGATTAGTCTTGTCTCTTTTCAGTATGTCATCATAGTCAAAGCTTTTGAATCTTTCAGTTTCTGTTCTTTCATGCCTGTTATCTGGATTATAGCAATCTATGAACTCTTTTAGATCATCATATGTTAATGGACTTTCCTTTAATGTGAAATGCTTATTTGTCCTTAAGTCATATATCCATATTTTTGAAGTCCATGGCTTGTCAGATGCTTCTTTTTTATCAAAAAACAAAACATTTGCTTTCACTCCCTGCGCATAAAATAATCCTGTCGGAAGCCTGAGAATAGTGTGTAAGTCGCATGTCTGCATAAGGTTTTTTCTTACAGTTTCGCCTGCCCCACCCTCAAACAAAACGTTATCCGGGAGGACAATTGCAGCTTTGCCATTTATCTTTAATATGCTTCTGACATGCTGCAGGAAGTTTAACTGCTTGTTGCTTGTAGTTGCCCAGAAATCGTCTCTTAATATGGTTAAATCTTTTTTTGCAGTTTTTCCGTCTTCTGTAACTATTGTTTCTGATGATTTTTTCCCGAATGGCGGATTAGTCAGAACCATGTGATAAATTCCGCCAGGATTGTTTTTCAGGGAATCATCTGGGCTGATTGGATTCTGTTCCCCGTTAATCCCGTGAAGGTATAAATTCATAACACAAAGCCTTGCTGCCAAAGGGACAATCTCATTTCCTGTGAAAGTGTGGTGTTTTAGCTCATATTTCTGGTCCCTGTTAAGGCTGTATTTTCCTGCTACATAGTTATATGTGGATAATAAAAAGCCTCCTGTGCCGCACGCAGGGTCATGGATATTCATTCCGGGCTCAGGTTTCATTACTTCAACCATAGCATTAATTAAGGGCCTTGGTGTGAAATATTGCCCCGCCCCGCCTTTGATGTCTGCTGCGTTTTTTTCCAGCAGGCCTTCATAAGCATCTCCCTTCACATCAGCTTCCAGGCTGAGCCAGTTTTCCTTATCAATTAATTCTACAATGAGCTTCTTTAGCTTTGCAGGGTCAGTTATCTTGTTTTGGGCTTTCCTGAATATCACGCCTATAAT
>JAFGSP010000013.1 GCA_016934775.1 Candidatus Woesearchaeota archaeon
GGCTCATCATTCTACCTCTAAAAATTATTCAGAACTAGACTATATAGTTTCGCCATTCATCCCCAACGCTGAAGCGTGGGGATTTCTTGCTAAGTTGATTTAAATATTTGTGAAAAGTGACATTCCCTTTAAAAGAAAGTATTCTTTCCTATATAAATTACCTCCCCAATCTTTTTATATAACTTTAAATTCATCTCTTCGTTTAGTTTTAATACAAAATGTCCCACACAGCCAAAGGAGAATTTTTTGTTCCTGAAGCGAGTCATCTTAGTAATCTATGGGACATAGAGTCCCCTTCTGCTCTATTTGAAGAATATGAAGGATGGCTCTGGCAAGGTACATATGAAGAAATTACTCAGAAAAATCCTATGCCTGCACAAAAAGGACTATTGGCTTTGTTAAATCCATTAATAGAAAAAGTATACAAGAATAGAATCAATAAAAAGGTAAGAAGTTCTTATTTTGACCATATAAATAAGTTAAGAAATAGTATTGACGACAGACTTTGTTCACTTGTTAGTGGGTGGTATCATTCTCATGAAAGAGATCTTCCCTTAGGAGAAATAGGAACAGTTGAGTACCTGGGATTAGGCTATGAGGTAAGCATTGAAGAAGTAACAGTTGAATCTGGAAAAAGAACTATGCATACAGGATATAGAAGTATGAATTCATATGAGATTTCCCAAAGAATAATGGAAATCCACTTGGAGTATTTACACCAATCAAGATATAATGATGAATCTAGTTTTGCAGAAGAACTACAAACAGAAAGGCTAAGGGACCTGCAAATTGAAACACTTCGCCTATTACCTCCATCTGTTCCTGTAGAGAGTGTTGTAAAAGGCCAAGTGTACAAATTCACGCTTGGCTTTGATAAAGCAACTCAATAACATTCTCAACCTTTTTAAACCTCCCCTTGTTTCTTTCATTTATGCTAACTGAAAAAAAACGTTTAGAACTGGAAAAACAAGGATACAGGATCGTAGGAAACCATTCTGCCATTAAGGTATGCGGATGGACAAAGAACTCCCTGAGGAATAGGGGGGTCTGCTACAAGAACACGTTCTACGGGATACAGACCTGGAGATGCGTGCAGATGACTCCCTCGCTGCAGCACTGTAATTTCAGGTGCTGGCACTGCTGGCGCGACATTTCTACAGCGTCAAGGGAATGGTCCGGGCCAGTGGACGACCCGAAAGATATTGTAGACGGCTGTATTAAGGAGCATGTCAAGATTCTGATGGGATTCAAGGGAAATAAAGAGGCCAATAAGAAAAGAATAGAAGAGATGCAGAAACCGCTTCATTTCGCAATCTCACTTACAGGAGAGCCAACTATGTATCCAAAGCTGCCTGAGCTGATAGATGAGATTAAGTCAAGAGGGATGACTGCTTATCTTGTGACAAACGGATCTTATCCGGAGATGATCAAAAAAATAATTGGGCATGAACCAACACAGTTCTACATCACAATGGCAGCTCCGTATAAAGAATTATTCAACAAGACAACCAATCCTTTGACAGAAAACGCATGGGAAAAGTTCTATGAGACACTGCAGTTAATGAAAGACCTCAAGACAAGAAGAGTGCTAAGATTGACCCTGACTAAAGGCTATAATATGGTCGAGCCTGAGAAATACGGCCAATTGATAAGACAGCTGGATGGCCATTATGATTATGTGGAATGCAAGGGTTACATGCATGTCGGCTACTCAATGCAGAGGCTAAGTGAAGACAATATGCCCACCCATGACGAGATAAAAGATTTCGCAGAAAAAGTCGCTAAGGCAGCAGGGCTCAAATACATAGACGAAAAGCCGGAGAGCTCTGTAGTATTGCTGATGAAAGAAGATAAAAAAGACAGGGTTATGAACTTCTGCTAAATATCGACAACAGCCCCTTCTTTGCCAGGATTAATCAAAAGGGTCCTTCCAAGCTTCTCGTGCCTGCCTGCTGTCTCATGAAGATGGCCAGAGATGACAAGATGGGGCTTGACCTCGTCTATAAATTCCCTGTAGGACTTGTTTCCCCTATGATCTCCTCCAATCTTATCAAGGACAGTGCCGTGAGGAGGCCCGTGTGTCACCATGATTATCCTGTGCTTTCCCAAAGTCTCTGGCTTGAAAAAAGAATATGCTACCTTAGTGAATTCAGGATCGTTTGTAGAAAAGCCGTCTCCGCCATACCCTAAAAAGACATAATCCCCTATGTGATGGACTCCCTTGTGTAGAAAGGTTATATTATCAAACTCATTGCACATCTCCCTGAGGCCGCGCTCATCCTCATGGTTGCCGTGAATCATAAGGACTTTTTTCCCAAAATTGTCAAGCTTTTTCATGACTCCCCTGAGGTTGTGCTCCATGCTGGAAATGTCTCCTGCACATACTATAAGGTCTACATCAGCCGCCTTATTTTTCAATATAGATAAGGCTTTCATATCCTCGTGCAGGTCCGCAAAAAACAGGATTTTCATCTCTTACACCTATATTTAGTAAATGGGCTTTGAAGAAACAGGTTATATTTAAAATATTTGCTAAAACTAGGCAAAAATTATAAAAGAGCAGCCAGTTTATTCAGACAGATGATTCCCGGCATTTTCCTGGCATTGGGCGGCGCATTTCTTAACGCTGTAGATAATATCCTTATGAGCAGCTCTAAGAAAAACTATGATGCTCTTTCATTTGCGTTCGGAAAGCTGATAATAGCAGCCCTGATCTGTTATATCCCTGTATTTCTGGTTGTGGGTATAAACATAAATTCAATATATTTCTGGCCTGTCCTTCTCATCACAGTTCTGGTAGACGGCATAGCAGCCATATATTACATAAAGGCCTTACATATTTCAGGTGTGGGCCATACAATCCCTCTGCTGAGCATAACGCCTGCGCTGATTCTGATATGGGGGTTTTTTATAGGAGAAATCCCGACATGGCTTTCTGCTTCTGGTGTAATGATGATTGTCATAGGGGTCTATGTGCTGAACATATCCAAAAACAAAGAAGGGATACTCGAGCCATTATTGTATGTTTTCAAGAACAAGGGTTCTCTGATGATGTTCATAATAGCTATTGTTTACAGCATAAATGCTGTGCTGTTCAGATTTGGCTATACTTATTCTGACCAGTTCACATTCCTGGGAAGCGTCGGCCTGGGAGAGATTGTGCTTTTCAGCATAATACTCTTTTTCAAAAAAAAGCCTGTCAAAAAGATATTCACTAAAGACCCACTTTTATTAGCAGGTTCTGCTATCGCGGTTGTTATCGGCAACATCCTTGTAGCATTTGCCTACAACTTCCTCCAGGTCAGCTATGCAATCGCCATGAAAAGGATAACTATACTATTCAGCGTCATATTCGGCATACTGTTCCTGAAAGAGAAATTCTCAGTAGAAAAACTCATAGGTTCTGTCATCATTGTGGCTGGTGTCATGCTAATAGCGTTTTATGGGTAGTTCTGCTTTTCAATCCAAAAACTATATAAAAACAACTGTATTAAGGTGATACAGATGAAACTGCAGAATGCAAAAGGAGTAAGGGATTTCCTGCCAGAGGAGATGATCCCAAGGCAGAAGATACTTGACAAATTAAGAGCAATATTTGAGCTGTATGGATATAATCCCTTAGAAACACCTGCTGTCGAGAGACTTGATGTGCTAACATCAAAATTTGCGGGCGGTGAAGAAATACTCAAAGAGATATTCAAAGTCAATGATCAAGGCAAAAGAGAACTGGGTCTTAGGTATGACTTAACAGTGCCTATGTGCAAGGTAGTGGGTATGAACCCAAACCTTGGGCTGCCTTTCAAAAGATACCAGATACAGGAAGTTTACAGGGACGGGCCTATAAAGCTTGGCAGATACAGGAGCTTTCTCCAGTGCGATATCGACGTTGTCGGCCCAAAATCAATGGCTGCTGAGGCTGAGATACTTTCTATAGTCAGCACGTTCTTCTCTGAATATTTTGATTTCAGGATAAAGGTCAACAACAGGAAACTCCTAAACGGGATACTTGAAGCTGCTTCCATAAAAAAAGACAAGATGTCTGCCGTACTTTCTATAGACAAGCTTGAGAAGATAGGCGCAAAAGGAGTAAAAGAAGAACTGAAAGAAAAAGGCTTCCCGAAAAAAGAGATTGATTCTCTGATGAAGATACTCAGTATAGACGGAAGCAATGCTGAGATACTGAAAAAGCTTGAGCCTGTGATAAAGAGCGAAGAAGGAAAGCAGGGGATTGCTGAACTGAAAGATCTTTTGGGATACTGCAAAAGCATGGCTGTAAAAAATATCTGTATAGATATATCACTGGCACGCGGACTGGAATATTACACAGGTCCGATATTTGAAGTAGTGCTTAACGGCTCAGAGATAACAAGCTCCCTTGCAGGCGGAGGAAGGTATGATAAGATGATATCAGGATTTCTTGGCTCAGGAGACTACCCTGCCACAGGAATTAGTTTCGGGATAGAGCCTATATTCGAGGCATTGAA
>JAFGSP010000168.1 GCA_016934775.1 Candidatus Woesearchaeota archaeon
GCTGAGATGAAGATAGACTGCCTGAAATTTGAAGATAGCTGGAGAGAGGCAGATGCAGGAATTATCATGAAAGACGCCACCAATATGATGCCGACAATCCTCATAGAGATCACAACAGTGATGGCAACCAGGATTCCGAGCATATAATTGATAAGCTTGACATTCACTCCTGATGTCTTTGCAGTCTGCTCGTCAAACGTGACAAATGCGAGCTCATTATAAAATAAAAAAACAAAGCTGATTATCAGCAAAGATAATGCAGCTGAAAAAACAACGTCAAACATGCTGATAGCTAATATGTTCCCGAACAAATAGCTGAACAGGTCTGCATTGAATCCCTTAGATACGCTGATCAAGACTATTCCGAGGGCGAATCCTGCATATGAAAAAATTCCTACAGCATTGTCGCTGTTTAGTTTCGCGCTTTCTCTTAGCTTTGTTATTCCTATTCCCCCAAGTATTGTGAGGATAAGCGCAGCAATGACAGGATTGATCCCAAGGAAAAGCCCAAGAGCGATTCCTCCGAAAGAGATATGTGCAAGCCCTTCTCCTATAAACGCGTGTTTTCTGAGCACAAGAAAAATGCCGAGCACAGAGCAGGCTATGGCAATCAATATTCCTGAAATAAGTGCTCTCTGGATGAAGCTGTAGCTCAAAAGTTCATATATCATGGTTATCATGGCATACAATGTGCTTGTCAAGGCCAAGCACATTGTCAATCATATTCGCGCTGCAAAACTCTTCATGCGTTCCGTGGAAAAGCAGCCTTTGGTTAAGGCACGCAACCTTATTCACATGCTTTGTGATAAAGCTAATATCATGGGTTATTATAATTATAGTCATTCCATCTTTTTTGTTTAAGTCACGGAGCAGCCCGTAGAAATTATTCTGTGATTTCTTGTCAATGCCCACAGCAGGCTCATCCAATATCAAGAGCTCAGGCCCTGAGACCAATGCCCTTGCAATGAATACCCTCTGCTGCTGTCCCCCTGAGAGCTCGCCTATCTTTGCCTTCCTGAGGCTGAGCATGTCTACCTTTTTCAGGTATTCAGAAATAATCTCCCTGTCTTTTCCTGAGATTATCTTAGGGAATCTTTTTTTTGATAACAGCCCCATGCTTACAATCTCTTCTACAGATGAGGGGAAGGTCTGGTCAAAATTTGTTGCTTTTTGAGGCACATAGCCTATCTTGTGCCATTCCTTAAACTTTTCAATAGGTGTGCCGAACAGGTATATTTTTCCGGAAGCAGGCTTTAAGAGTCCTGCAATATTTTTCATCAATACAGTCTTTCCTGCGCCGTTCGGTCCTATAATCCCCAGAAAATCTCCTTTAAACACCCGAAAATTAATATTTTCCAGCACTTGCTTTGAATTGTAGAAAAAGTTGACTTTTTCCAGATTAAGTATCTCTTTTTTCATGTTTCTCAATATGAATGCTCAGCTGCATTCCAGGGCGGTTTTCAGCATCTCCAGGTTGTCTTCCATTATGTTGATGAAACTGCCCTTGCCGCCTGTAGGCGCAGGATCCATGACAAGGGCATTACCTCCTGTTTCTTCTGCCAGCACTTCAGCGATCTTAGGATTGCTTAATCTTTCGTATATTATATATTTTATCTGTTTTTCTTTCAGAAGATTGATCACTTCAGCGATTTTTTTAGGTGAAGGCTCAGAATTTGTGCTGATCCCTGATAGGGCTACCTGCTCAAGCCCGTATTCATCTGCCATATAGCCAAAAGCAGAATGGCCCGCGACTATGAATTCTTTATGCCGGCAATCAGCAAGTTCTGATCTGTATTTTTCTTCAAGGCCAGTCAGCTTATTTTTATAGGCCTGTGCATTTTCCAAGAAATAATCTTTGTTTTCAGGAGAGATTTCTGATAATTCATGGGTTATCCTGTCGATTATTTTCAGATCTGTATGAAAATCAAGCCATATATGCGGGTCAAACCCATGCACTTCTTCGTGCACTTCAGTTTCTTCTTCATGTCCGCCGTGCTCATGCAATTCAGCAAGAGAGCTTGCATCTATCACGTTTCCTTCATATTCTTCCAAAACTGATTTTGCCCATGGCTCAAGTTCTGCTCCGTTGAATATAAATAAATCAGATCCATATAACCTAACCATACTGCTGGGATTTGGCTCCCAGGAATGCGGATCAGCCCCTTCAGGCAATATTTGGTAGACATTAATCCTTTCTTTTCCTATCTCTTTTGCAAACTCGTAATAAGGAAATAATGTTGTTACTATCTCAGGCTTTCCTGTATCCTGTTCAGGCAGCTGTACCTTTGAACAGGATGCAGCCAGGATTAATATAATCAGCAAAACATATTTTTTCATGCTATTTTTGATTTGTTATTAATATTTAAACTTATTGTTAATAATTTTTATAGAAATATTTATAAAAAATTAATAATTATTATTTAATAATCATGGCGATAATAAGCATCTCACTGAACGAGCACATTCTTGAAGACATAGGGCGATTGAAAAATGAGCTTGGGTTTTCAGGGAGAAGCGAGGTCATAAGGGCAGGGATAAGGAAGCTTGTAGCAGATGAGAAAGACCGCTCAAAGATGATTGGAATTGTAGATGGTGTGCTTCTTGTAGTTAATCCTGAAAGATATAATGATGACATTTCTAAGATCAGGCATAAATATAACAAGGAAATAAAGACCCAGATACATAACCATCTTTATACCCACAAATGTCTCCAGATATTTGTCCTGAAAGGAGAAGCTGAGCGGATAAAAAACCTTGTCAGGGATTTCCAGAGTTCAAAGAAAACTGAGTATGTGAAATTGGTTGTTTCTTAATATCTTATCCTGATTAGAACCTCTGCGCCCAGTCGCTTATCAGCCTTGCTTTCTCCAGGCCAAGAAGCATGTCCCTTATCTCTCTAAGATTATTATTTTCCCTGTCTTTTTTCAGGGAATAGTCTATATCAATAGTACATGAATATTCTTTTCCCTTCTTATCCAGGATGTAGATCTCCTGCAGGGCTGGAAGCCCGAACCCCCTGAAGAAGTCTTTCCTGTTTATCCTTCCACTATTGAAGCTGATGCTCTTTATCTTTTTCCATTCAAGAAAAAGGCGGTTTATCTCTATCCCTGTTGTATACAAAACCAGGCCAGAATCTTCTTTTCTTATGAGCTCAAATAATACTCCTTTAAACACAGGAAAAAAGATGAAGTCAAGAGCAAGCAGAGGGAATAGAGTAATTAAGAGGACAACTATAGGCATTAGTTTTGGATTTTGTATCAAAAAGATGATAAGCCTGATTGCATATGTCATGTAAGCCATTGATAGCAGGACTGCAATGCCCATTAGAATAATCAGGGGAAGCCCCCATCTTATCTTGTTCTTATGCACAATCTTTTTTTTCATCTAAGAATGTGAGAGATAGCAACTATATTAATCTAATTGCTTTCCTCAAGAAGTCTCTGCATGGCCTTGTATGCTCTCAGGGAATCCTTATTATTTATTATGAAGATCAGCTCAGTCATTGTTGATATGTTTTCATAAATGTTTATATTTTCCCAGAATAGTTTCCTTGTGACTTTGGCGATTATGCCCGGAGTGAAAAGGAAATGCTTGGAGAAACTGATGCTCATCGAGACAAGACCTTTTTCTACATTAAGAATTTTTTCATCTTTCAGAATCTCTTTTACCCTGTCTAAGTATTTCTCACTGATTACAATTGTTATCTCGTAATTTCCATGGATGACATTAAGCGTGTCGCCCCTGTCATAATCCACAAGAGAATATAGCCTTTTCAATGTCTCAAGAGCTTTTGGAGACTTGACAACAGTCAGGTCAGCAAGCCCAGTTTTCATTATTATCTCAGAGTTGAACCTAAAATCTTTTTTTTTAATGGCATTTTTCTCTTCCAGTGTCTCTGAATATCTTCTTATAGCCATCACGATGGCAGGAAGATTTACTTTCTTGCCTAACTCTTTCTCTATCTCATCCTGGAAATATTCAGCAAGCCCGGCATGGCTGATAACACCCTCTACTAACCCTTCGTATACCATAGGCTTTTCAAGAACAAGCTTCCTCACGATGTGGCTTACTGATACCATTTTGAAAAGAAAGTGGTGTTATCTTAAAAACATTTTGTTATCAACAATTCTAAGTTTTGAAATTATATTTCAAAGCCTGAAAATCCTTTGGATTTTCTATGAATTGTCATTCTGTCTAAAACCGTGACCTTCAGGTTGTTCGAATTTCGTTATCAACAATTCGCAGAATTGTTACAAGGTTTAAAAC
>JAFGSP010000169.1 GCA_016934775.1 Candidatus Woesearchaeota archaeon
ATAAACCATTTGTTGTTGTCGGAGTTAATTCAGCAAGAAAAGAAGAATTTGCTGACATAGATAGAACATTTTTTGACAGCGAACATAAAGTTCTTGAGGAAATGTTCGAGTGTGCAATAGGGGCTGCAAAAGGGAAGAATATAGGTGTTTTTTGCAGCAGCAATGCTGTGGTCGCGACTGTTTATGACCTATTAAAAGATGTACAAAGAAAAGAAGATTTTGTTTTACTGCCATTTGTAGGAGAAGGAAGAAAGGAGAAGGAGATGAAGGAAGTAGCAAGAAAGTTCAATGCAGAATTTGAAAATGCTTTAGCTAGGCAGAGCAGAGCAGGAGAGGAAATTAATTATTCTGATCATTCTGTAATCGAATTATTCAAAAGCTTTGGAGAAAGAGATGAAACAAGCATAATCTTGGGGGTTATGGGTGGGACTTTGTCAGAGGGTGTTGATTATTACGGCAAGCAGATGGAGATGGTAGTCACTGTAGGCCTGCCTTATCCCAGTTCTGCTGCAGAGATGGAATTGAATAGATATAAAGAAAATTATTTTTTTATGCAAAAGGGAAATAGGCAATTAGGAGAAGATCTTGCATATAAGCAGGATGCTTTTAGAAAACTTGCGCAGTCAATAGGAAGAGCACACAGAAGAATGTCAGACAGAGGAGTAATCATCTGCGCAGATGAAAGATTGGTTGCTGTGAAAGCTGTCCAATCTATGGGAGAAAGCAGACATGAATATCTTAGTATTGACAATGCCAGAAAAAATATGTGTCTTCTACAGAGGCCAATACGCACTTTCAGAAGAAATATTGTTTTTACAAATGCAGCAAACTGCAATTCTAAGGCAGAACATAGATCATTGAAGAAATATATATCTTCAGGCATTGCTGGAGAAGATGATTTTATTTCATTTGAAGAGATGGCGGAGCAGATAAATGATTTCTATCGGGAGAAAAGATGAAAGCTACAGTAGTAATCACAGAGAAGAAAAATATATCAAGAGTTATAGCAAGGGCTCTGGCTCCTGATGGCTTTGATGATAGAGGCAATTCAAATTATCTGCATTGCGACATAATATCATTAAGGACTATGCAGCAAAGAGGCACAGAACAGCGTTTTGGCAGTATTGGAACATTAGATGATATAGGCTGTTGTGTAAGGGACAGTTTTCTTGAGGAAAAAGAAAGGTCTGCAAACAATTTTTATTTTTGCCAGACTGATTGCATGAGCTGCCAGTTTGAAGCCCAGCATGTGGACAGGATGGGAAAGAAAAGCGCATCGAGAGTAAGAAAAAAAGTGAAATACATCAACGAGCATATCATCAGTGATTTTCAAAGGCCTGTTCTTGAGATATTGAGACAGCGAGGGAACATGAGCTTAAATGATTTGCGTGATGCGGTTCTTGAGAGCGAGGCAGGCCCGCAGGATATGCTGGATTTCCAGACAGAATCATTGGAAGGGGCCCTTATGAGGACAGTTGAGACATTGGCAAGGCCTGGATTGATTAAGAGAGAAAATGGTGAAATCTTTTTAACTGATAAGGGGTGCGGGGCTCTGGGGAAGGGCAATGGTGATGCAGTCATTACAGAGGATATAGAATATTTTGCAATCCCATATAACGGAGGTGTTGTTTATATTGTAGATAGCTATGGAACACCTTTCAATACTTACTCAACCCAAAGAAATTTTGGGGATTTTATCACTAGGGTAAAATCGTGGGGGGAAGTCAGAAAAAGATTAAATCTTGTGCCAAGCAAAGAAACAAGAGATCCAAAGGATCTGAAAGCACATAGTGCAAGAGCAAGATTGTTCAATCACCTTCTTGCTAAGCAAAGGTCGCCTTGCAATGTGAATGGTATTTCTGCAGGTGAGAGATTTGACCTGGAAAGGATTATTGCCGGAACTGATTTTGATATTGCAGGCTCAAATATATTCATGTCAGTAATAGAGTATGCGAATGGATTCATCTCCAGGAATAGCAATGGACAAGAGCAAATACCTATGATAAAGGATGATATATTGTTTAGGATGAAGCTTCAGAACCTTGACCTTGAGACAATAAGAAAAGAATTCAATGAACCATTGGGTTTTGATTGGGAGAACGCTTATGCAGGAAAAACAAGAGAAGTATTTGATTATCTTTATGGTGCAGTAATCTCAGAACAGTTCAGGATGGCTAAAAGCAGAGCAGAGGTGCCAAGATATGCGCGGATGTCTGTCGGAAGAAATTTATTTTTGGGATTGAAGAAATTAGTTGAACAGCAGGAAGTTGTGGTTAGGGCAGATGATGAAAATTATTTGTATATTGCTTTCGATGGCCTGAAGGACCTGGAAGGCATAAGAAAAGATATGGCAAATGGGAATTTTGCAGCATTACAAGTAAAACAGAGATTAACAAATGTGTCCCAAGCCAGATTCTTGGAGCTATGCGAGAAAGATAACATTGGCACGCATACTACGCGGTACAAACTTCCTCAAAAACTTGTTGCACAGGGCCAGGCTTGTATGGGTGAGACAGAGATAGTCGCAACGCCATACGGGATGTTTTATTACGAGGTGACAAAAACCCTGCTTGATTCTTTATTCAGTATTGATAATTGGAATCAAAGACTTTATAGTGCAATCAATAACTGGAGATCAGACCATGAAGGAAAAAAAGCCAGAAGCCATGAGGAGATGGAAGCTGAGTTCAATGATTTCATGAACTTTTTTATACCCGTATATGCCCGGCATCTTTCGTCAATAAAAACAAAATATCCTTCTTTGGTAAGGGCTCTTTGGAATGCACAGCAGACATTGCCCAAAGTTACTTATTATAAAGGTAAGGAAAGAAAGACCAAGGCTGAGCCATATATGATAGTTGGCAGAGATGGAGTGATAGCTCGAGGGGATGTTGGTGCTTTTGTTGTAAGTGATGTGAACTCGCTGAGATATAATCAGCCAAGCGGTTTTTGTCCTGATATTGTTAGGGTAGATAAAAGAAAAACAAAAACAATAGAGGACAATGTGAGGAGAGTATTGAAAATTGACAGAGAGTATGATTTTTTTGTTCAGTATTGTGTCAATCTGCAAAACCTCATAGGATTCAGGAATGAGATACATACTGTATTCAGGGCGCC
>JAFGSP010000170.1 GCA_016934775.1 Candidatus Woesearchaeota archaeon
AAGAATTAGTCATTGCAAAACTAAAATAGTTTCGCAATTCATCCCCAACGCTGAAGCGTGGGGATTTCTTGCTAAGTTGATTTAAAAACACCACTATATTCACCCAAAGTCCTGCATCTCTCAGTACCTGAACCTTCAAATTGCAGCTTTTGCTGCTTCCCGATCAGTTTTGCCAGATTACCCATCCAGTTAAAAAGAAAATAGAATTGATTTATAAAAAAGATTAATGATAAGACACAATCAAGAAATCACTCAATCTCAAAAGGCGAGATCACTGCCTTTTTGTATTTCTCTTTAGCTTTCACCAGCCTTTCTCTCTGACTCGTCAGCTCATTTGTGAACTCATCAGGAATGTCTTCTTCTTCCTTAAATATCTCCTCGATTCTGTCGAGCCTCTCAAGCAGCTTGTCTGTCCTGATGCTGAACTGCTGCCCATAATCCTCCTTAGAATATTCCTTATCCAAATGCTCCCTGAACAATGCTTTCAAATCCTCATATTTAGGTATCCTGCCCACAGGAGTATTGATTGCTTCAAATTCACCATGGATACGGCCTTCCATCCACATCAGCCACACTTTCTTGTCAAGCATGCCGTTGAGCCATCGGCCATTATCTTTTAAGAAATAATTGGTGGCAAATATTTTAGGAGGAGTTTCCAGGCTTTTTCCAAACTTAAGATGGCGTTCTATATATCTTCCAAAAGGTATGACAAGGAAATCGAGGTTCGCCATAGGATTGTGCTTTCTAACTCCTGTCTTTCCCAGAGTAGTAGCTGTGGTCTCTGACTCGATTGCAGATCCGATAAAGACACCGTGGGGCCAGCTCAATGACTCCAGCACCGGAGGAGATGTATCTGAGTCACGGCCGCCATAAATCATCCCTGATACAGGAACTCCATCAGGGTCATCAAGCCTAGGATCTGTATTCGGCAGGCCTTTTATCCTTATAGTGTAACGTGCATTCTTATGCGCTGCAGGGATTGTATTGCCTTTTGCATCTGTCTTTCCCTTATACCATCTTCCTGAAAAATTCTCACCGCTCCCAGGCAGCTCTTTGCCCATACCAAGCCAGTAAGGCAGATTATCTTTTACAAGCACATTGCTGAAAATGATTTCTCCTGGCGTAGTAAGTACCTCATATATCATAGGATCGTCTTTTGGATTAATATCCTCTATTATCCCGAATATGCCCTGCTCGACGTTCACAGCATAAGCCATCCTATCATCCCCTAGCTTGATGTAGGCGATGTCATCACCGATTATTGTCTGTCCGGGAAGCATTGCTGTAGATGTCTTTCCGCATCCGCTGGGAAAAGCACCTGTAAAATATGTTGTACGTCCTTTTCTTTTTGCGCCCATTATAAACATATGCTCGCATAACCAGTCTTCCTGGTGTGATTTCTTTATAGCCAGCCTAAGCGCCAGCTTCTTAAGGCCCATACTATTGCCTGCATACTGGTTATTGATTGTGAAGACCCTGTCGCCGGCCATGTCAACATATATCCTCCTCTTATCCACGTTCTTGGTAACATTGTTTTCCAACTCGCCTGCGCTGTGGACAAAATAGAAAAACTTATCTGATCCATTCAAGGTTTTGAACTGCTCAAATCCGGGCCTATAGAGAATGCTCTCGCTGTGCGCCACATATGCTGAATCAGTTATCTGCATGGCGCTGATGGAAAACTTTGAATTCTTCGGACCGAGGCAGAAAAATCTTACAAGCATCTCTTTGCCCTTCATTATTCCGGACATCAGGCTATGGACCTCCTCCAGGCATGATTCGCGCTCTCCTGTGTTGATATATTTGCTTATCACAGTGCCTTCAGGAACCAATATCTTTGTATTCAATTTATCTCTGCCCTGGTCATTATAACCGTCAAAATGGATGGTATGGCCTTCTAGCGCAAGATTAGATTCTTCATTGTTTTCCAAGGCAAGCTTCCTGACATATTCTGTGTCATCTTCTGAGTCTGTAAGCACAGTCACTTTAGCAGGCTTGCATAGCTCAGCATATTTCTCAACAATCGATAGGACATGCCTGTTGTTGAGCTCTTCCAGGATTGAACTGCTTTTCTTATCCAATATTTTTACACACCTTGCAGATGTTTTCAAAAATTAAGGGGATTTCTTTTTCTCCCAGGCTGGAATAAGCTATCCTTATCACACCACTTATAGCAATGACTCCTGTATCATATCTCTCAAGAAGAGCCTTTCTCACAGATTCAGGGTCATTCTTTTTCAGCCTGATGCACATAAAATATCCGGAATTGAAGGGAAGCGGCTCAAATAAATCACTGTATCTGGGATCATCAAGGCAGGATTTTACTTTTTCATATCTTGATTTCAAGATTTCATATTTTGCTCTTTTTTCATTTTCAGAACTCTTTGACTCCATTCCTGCCAGCACCAGGCTCTGAGAAAGATGGGATGCATTAGAGATAGTGCTCCTTACAACGCCGGTTGTCTTCAATTCCAGCGCCTCACACACATTTTTTGTTATTGATTTGCATGAATATGTCAAAAAACCTACTCTAAGGCCCCAGACAAAGTCTTCTTTTGTAGCGCCGTCAGCTTTGACAGCGAGCACATTTTCATGCAGTCCAGCCATATTAGAGAATATTGATTCTTTGTAAATTCCTTCCTCATACACCAAGCCGAAATAAGCATCATCGCAGATCACTAAAATCCTGCATCCTGCTTCTGCCCTCTCTCTTATGATCTCGGTTATCTTTAAAGCCTCGTCCTCTGTTGGAGTGTACCCAGCCGGGTTGTTCGGAAAATTTAGCAGCAGTATTTTTTTCCCTTTCCCGGACAATGCTCTTTTTAGGCTAGCCGTATCAAACCCGTGCTGTGAGAAGGTGTTGAATGTCTTTATCGCAGCACCAAATCCCTGCCTGAATATCAGGCTGTAATTGCCCCAGTACAGATCCGGAAGGATTACTTCATCATTCTCATCAACAAACAGGTATCCAAGGGTATATAGCCCGTGTGTAAGGGCATTTGTCACCACAGGAAGGCTAAGTTCAGCTTTGAGTGACGGATTCTTTTCATAGATATTTTTCTTCCACAACTCCCTGAGCTGTTGTTTCCCGAAGCTGGACGCGTATGTGAAGACTTCATTAGGGTCAAGGCTTATCTTGTCTGCAATTGCAGATAGCCTCATAGGAGACCCGTCGTCTTCTTTTGCTATGCCGATCGTTGCATTAATCTTTGTGTTCTTTGCCTCCAGCGACTGGGACACGATGCCGAGTTTAGGAAAAAATATGCCTTTTCCTCTCTCAGACAAGAGGTCCAATATTGCCGGGCAATCTTCTTCTATTATAGAATTAAGCTCTTCAGCCTGCTTGTTAAACGGCATTTTCAGGTGAGATATGCGGGGGAAATATATTAATCTTGCTGAAAACCCCGCAAAATTTAAAAACGCAGGTTATTTAAATATCCTAAAGTTTGCTGGTAATTTCGGGGGGAAGCATAATGGAAGATAAAAAGAACAAGGTCAAGTTCGACATAGAGAACGGCCAGGCTTTTTTCGCTGATGAGATAGGTGTCATCCATAATCCTATGAGAATAATCCTTGATTTCAGGAACATCACTCCCCGCATTGATGTCCGCAATCAGGAATACCAGCCTTTGGTATTGAGGCATAATGTTGTCGTGATGGACCCGTATTCAGCTAAGACACTTGTTGACTTGCTGAAAAAGAATCTTGCCAATTATGAGAAACAGTTCGGCAAAATCACAAAGCCCGATGTGCTCAAGAAGCTGGAAAAGGCTAACAAAACAAAACGTAAAAAGAAAAAAGACACCCCATCATATTTCGGGTAATCTGAGAAGAATGAACCAGAATAAGATGATTTCAGAGGTTGTAGGCGAACTGCTGGGAGAAGATGCAGTCACAATAGTCATGTATCTGAAAGGCAAAGAGCAGGTATCTGAATTTGAAGTTGCCAGGGTCATGAAAACAGACATACACTTGGCCAGAGCTATGCTCTACAAGCTTTATGAGAATAACCTTGCTACTTTTGAAAGGAAAAAAGACAGAGTAAAAGGATGGTATGTCACGTTCTGGGATTTTTTTCCTGACAATATCCCCTACATATACAAGAAACTGCAGAGCAAGAAGCTTGAATCCCTAAGGGAAAGGCTGATGAGAGAAACAGACAATGAGTTCTACATGTGCACTAATGCCTGCACAAGGATGGATTTTGACAAGGCAGCAGAATTCAACTTCAAGTGCCCGGAATGCGGCTGCCTGATGAACCCTATGGACAATAAAAGGACCATTGAGTTTATCAACGAGAAAATACAGGACCTGCAGAAAGAGATGGCAAGTGCTCCTGGCTGAATACCTGATTCAGTTTCTATTATTGTTAAAATCTCTATTCCACACTCTAAAAATTTAAAAACACAGACTATTTTAGAAACGTATCGCGAGGTGATGAGTTATGTCATTAAAAATGCCTGATTCAATGGAAGAGCTTGTATACTGGACATCAAGAAAAATAGAAAATGGAAATGCAAAGGTATGGGTTTTCAGGGAGGACTGCCCGGAATGCGGGAAAGCCCTCATGGGCAAGCCTGTGGAAAAAGGGAAAGTAAAGACGAGGGCAAGCTATTATGAATGCCCTGAGTGCGGACACCAGATACCTAAATCTGAATACGAAGA
>JAFGSP010000171.1 GCA_016934775.1 Candidatus Woesearchaeota archaeon
GTTGTCTAGTGGATCAATGTTTTTTTCCACAAATTGAGTTCAACCAAAAAAGAATCAGGGGGCGATTATTTTGGTCAAAATTCCAAAGGACATGATTATTTCTAAAATAAAAGAGAAAACAGGCATATCTGACACTGAACTGAATTCAAAAGTCAGAGACAAGCTTGACCAGTTGTCAGGTCTGATAAGTGAAGAAGGCGCGCTTCATATCATTGCGAATGAGATGGGAGTAAAGATATTTGAAGAGGTTTCAGGGGAGCTTAAGATCAAGAACGTTTTGTCAGGCATGAGAAGTGTCGATATAACTGGAAAAGTCGTGAAAGTATACGAGGTCAGGACTTTTGAGAAAGAAGGCAGGCAGGGCAGAGTCGGCAATTTCTTGATTGGTGATGAGACTGGTGTCATGAGAGTAGTTGCCTGGAATGACCAGGCTAGTTTGCTACAGAAACTAAAAGAGGGAGACATCGTCAAGATTGAGGCGGGATACACAAGAGAAAACCAGGGAAAGACAGAAGTGCATCTCGGCCAGAAGACAAATGTTGTTCTTTCTCCGAAGAATGTTGAAGATATTGATGTCAAGCCAAGGACAAGGATGAGGAAGAAGATAGCTGAGTTAAATGAGAATGACCAGGACGTTGAGGTCATAGGGACTATTGTCCAGGTTTTTGATCCCAGATTTTTTGAGATTTGCCCTGAATGCGGGAAGAGAGCAAAAGAAAGAGACGGCAGCTATTATTGCGACCAGCATGATAAAGTAACACCAGGATATTCTTATGTGGCAAACCTTTTCCTTGATGACGGCACAGAAAACATAAGGACAGTACTCTGGAGAACACAACTGCAGAGGCTTTTTGGCATGTCAAACGAGGAGATTGTTTCAAGGAAAGACGGCTCTTTTGAAGATATAAAAACAGAGCTTCTCGGCAAGATAGTCAAGTTTGTGGGAAGGACAAGCAAGAACGAGATGTTCGAGAGGATAGAATTCATACCTCAGCTCGTGTTTACAGACCCGGATCCGAATGAAGAGATTTCAAGGCTGAATGAAGAGATCAAAGAAAAGGTAGATGAGCCTGAACCAGAGCCATCAAGATCGCCAGTTAGGCATGAAGAGGAGTCTGTTGAGACTTATGATGAAGAGGATATTGAATCCGGCCTGGGTTCAGAAGACGAGGATGTCGAGGAAATTACATTAGGTGGAGATACAGATGAATCAGACGACTCTGTTCAATCAGAGGAGGAAGATGATGTTGAAGAGATTTCTTTTTCAATGGACAGCAGTGATGACGAAGAGTCAGAAGTGGAAGCTATTGATCTTGAAGAAGAGTCTTCTTTTGATGAGGATACAGAGGAAGATATTGAAGATAGTGAAGAGATTGAATCAGTGGACCTTTCTGTGTCACAAGTTTCAGATATAGCCGCAGCACAGCCTCAATCAATAAAACCAATTCAGGGGATGGCTTCTGTATCAGCAGTTCCTGAAAAAAAGAAAGATGTTGAAGTCTTCGATGATATCGAAGACCTCAGCGACCTGGATTCATTGTGATTGTTTTTGGCCACAGATAGCCTAGAGCACGAACATATGCTGTTCTATCTTTTAATGATACTGCAAAAGTTAAACTAATTTCATGAGGTTGTCCATTTTCTCCTAGTCTGACATAAGGTGAGTCTGAAATGCTTTTTGCTTCCATTCCTTGTCTTTCAAGATAATCAATTAAGGTCTTAATTGGGGAAATAGGATATCCGTTTCCATTTGTAATATTTAGATATCTATACCTCCAATTTACTAAATCTCTATCATCTTGCTCCACAGACATCGTAGTTTCTGTATCCCTTCTTAATTTGTTTTCAATAGTTGGTTTGATTAAATAGGCTGTTGAGACTCTTACATTTTGCCAAATATTATGAATTAAATAAACAAACGGTTGAACTCTTCCTGAATCATTTCTTCCGTTTCCATTACTATTGCTATTACCCTTCCTTGGCGTTTCCTCAGCTACTCTTTCTTCAAGGTCTTTTACCATAACCATTTTTTTTCACCTTATATTCTTTACTCATGTTGTTTTTATCCACTCTCCCAGAAAAAACAGAAGAGCCTGCTAAATAATAATAATTGAAATAATTGATATTATGTTGCTATCTGAACGCATAGAACAGATAGAAGGAAGAGGTTATTTATAATAGTTTTGGCATTGAGTGATTTTCACTGGTCATTTTATAACTAATCTTATTAGTTAAGACCCACGACACATCCTCGTTCACTTCGTTAACACTTAGAAAGTCCAATGCTAAAACACGTGGACACACTGGAATAACTCACTTACGTTCGTAATCCACTGGACAAAAAAGTCCACTGGACATTCCCGTGTGAGGTATTTAAACAACCATGTTCTAACATATCTTAGCTTGTCGCAAACAAGCCCTCCCGCAGCTGGCACCTTGCAGTGCATAATGAAGGCTGCGTTGAAATAAGAACCGAAAGGAAAGGAGGCAATAAAATGCAACAAACAACACAGATAAAAACAAATATGCCTGAAAAAAAGTTCAGGTCAGGCGCAATATGCGCAACAGTATGGAAAAACTTTTCCGAGAAAGACGGAAATGTAGTCGAGTACATGACAGTTTCTTTTGAGAGAAGCTACCAGAAAGACGGCGAATGGAACACTACAAATTCTCTGAGAGTGAATGACCTTCCTCGTGCTTCACTGGTATTGCAGAAAGCATACGAGTACATTGCACTGAAAGACACAGGCTCTGAAGAGCTTGTTGTTTAATTTTTTATTTTTTTAAAATCCAAAAACAATTTAAAAAAGGTGATATTTGTGAATAAGCAAGAACTTGTTATAGTTGAAAAGAAAATGGAATCTACAAACGAAAATGATCTTACAGTGATGGACCTTCCTGGTGTGGGCCCGGCAACAGCTGAGAAATTGGCAATAGCAGGCTATGAAGACCTGATGGCGATTGCAGTTGCTACGCCCGGAGAGCTGATTGATGCATCTGGAGTTGGAGAGGCTGCGGCAAAGAAAATCATTGCATCCGCAAGGGCAGCGATGAGAATGGGCTTTGAATCAGGCACAGATATCCTGAAAAGAAGGCAGAGCATCATCAAGATACCTACAGGATCTGAGAACCTGAATAAGCTTCTTGGAGGCGGATTTGAGACAGGCGCAATAGTGGAATGTTTTGGGGAATTTGGTTCTGGAAAAACACAGATAGCGCATGCGCTTGCAGTGCAATGCCAAAAGCAGAACCCTAATGCTGTAGCAGTCTTCATCGATACAGAGAACACATTCAGGCCAGAGAGGATAATAGAGCTTGCTAAAGGAGCAGGACTTGATCCTGAAATAGTTTTGGGAAATATTAAGGTTGCCCGCGCATATAACTCAGACCACCAGATGCTGTTGGCTGAGAAAGTAAGTGACCTGATTTCTAAACAGGGCCTTAATGTTAAGGTAGTTATAGTTGACTCTTTGACTGCACATTTCAGGGCAGAGTTTATTGGCAGAGGAACACTGGCAGAAAGGCAGCAGAAGCTTAACAAGCATATGCATGAACTTCTTAAAGTGGCTGACTCGAATAATGTGTTGGTCTATGTGACTAACCAAGTAATGGCTCGTCCTGATGTCTTTTTTGGAGACCCGACAGCAGCCATTGGAGGTCATGTGGTTGCGCATGCTTCTACATTTAGGGTCTACCTGAGGAAAGGAAAAAAAGGATCAAGAGTCGCAAAACTGATTGATTCGCCTAATTTACCAGATGGCGAGACTGCCTTCATAGTTGAGACAGGAGGGTTGAGAGATATATGATTTTTTCTTTTGAATTTCTTTGTTTTCTAGGATAATTTTATAAATTCTAATGATTTTTATAGAGTTAAATAACATAAAAATAGATAAGGTGTAAAAAAATATGTATGGAAGATTTAATACCACTGCAGCGCCTGTTAAGGAAGGCGAAGAATTAGACGTGAAGATAATCGCCCTTGGTGACAAGGGAGATGGGATAGCAAAGAAAGACGGCTTTGTTATCGTTGTTCCTGGAACACAGGTCAATGATGAAGTCAGGATTAAGGTAACAAGAGTTATGAGAAAAGTCGCCTTTGCTGAGGTTGTTGGCCAGGCAGAAGTTTCCGATGAGCCAGCTGATGAAGAATCAGAAGAAGAGCCGGAAGCTGAAGAACCAGAGGCTGAGCCAGCTGATGAAGAATCAGAAGAGGAGCCAGCTGAAGATTCTGAAGACTTTGGCGAGGATATGGAAGAAGAGGAATAGTTTGTTTCTTTTATTCCTATAATTTAATTTTCTTTTTAGTATGAGATTATTTATAGCAATAGACTTTCCAGATAACTTCTTAGATATCCCTAAATCTATCCAGGCGTCCTTATTTGATATCTCAGTAAGAGCAAAGCTGACTTCCTCTTTTCATCTCACCTTGAGATTTCTTGGTGAAGTCAGTGATTCACAAAAAGAACAGATTGTGGAGAAACTATCTGGTATTTCTTTTCCCAGTTTCACTTTGTGTACTTCATCATTAGGTGTTTTTCCTAATAATAAGTATATCCGAGTTGTGTGGTTAGGTCTGGAAAATTCAGAAGAATTGAAAATACTTCAGAAGAATATTGAATCTTCATTATCTTCATTTAGTTTTCGGAAAGACTTTGCTTTTCATCCGCACATTACTCTTGCAAGAGTCTCTAATGTTGATAATAAGTCAGCATTTCTCGACAAGATGCGCGGGTTGTCTCATAGAAAGGCATGTTTTGAGGTTGACAGATTCACTCTTTATGAGAGTGTCCTTAAACCGCAAGGTCCGGAATATAAAAAACTTAAAGAATTCTCAGCATCTCAAAAGTGAGCCTCTCAGATGCTTTCAGGAGTTCAACTTCATTTGTTCCTTCCACAATAACACATCCTTTGTTGTCATTGAATATGCCAGTCCTGTTCCCAAGCTTAAAATGAATGACTTTCACAGTTTTTGAGACATTATTACATGTTATGATCGGATAGTTTGAGCCTGGATATTCTTTAGTGATGGCTGACTTCACATTTAAGCTATAGATGTTTCCTGCAATTTTAGCAATCTCGACAGCAGAAAGGACTACTCCTCCAGGATCTGTAGGGTCAACTGTCAGATATAATAGGTTTGAGTTCATGAATAACTCCGGAGAAGAGGTCTTATTATCTATCCCTATTATTGTTTGGATATGTTCGACTTCATCAGGTGTGTAATGAAACATGATATTATATGTTTTGATCTCTTTTGTCACAATATTCCTTGTACTTATATCTGTAGTCCAGATATTGTCATGGTTCTCAAAAACATAACCTTTGAATTCCTTTGTTATGACTTCAGGTGTATTTTCAGTGAGAGTGGATTTAGGGATTAATCTTACACCAAACACAATGAGACCGAAAATCACAATCAGAACTACAATTCCTTTTATGAGAATATCGTCTTTTTTTAGGTCATTGTTTTTTTTTTCTGTATTCTCTTTTTTTTCCTTCTTTTTTACAGTCTTTTTTTTCCTTCTTTTTTTTTCTTCTGCCATGTTTCCACCTATATTTCAATCCCTTCTTCTAAATATATAAGCAGATCAAGCACCCTTGAAATATCATGAGAGGCAAATTCAACACGGATGCAGTTTCCAGTGCTTGAAATTTTAGTTGAGTTTGCGTTCTCAATTATTATCACCGGAACGAATTCAGAAGCGTTCTGGCATGTCAGGATTGGTAACTGGTATATTTCACTTTCAGAAGTTATTCCTTCAAAAAAATATTTTTCTGGCGGAATGTTTTTTCCAAGCTCAAACCTTAGGTAATCAATATATGTAAGTCCCTGGCTTTCAGGGTCAAACACCAGATAAAATGCCTGGGATTCCCGTATCTTCTCTTTAGATGCGTTGTCAGCATCAATATAAGAGAGCTGTTCAGGGAGATAGAATGCAGTGAAGGATCTGCTTTCAGATGACACCTCATAGTATTGGAATCCTGAATTATCTACTTTTCTCATGAAAACATATTCTTTTCCTGAATATTCCGCTGTAAATTTGTTTTCATCATTGTTATTATTCCCGTAATAGATCATCACGCTTCCTATACTGGATATCATGAAGATAGACATAAAAATGCCAATCAATATTTTCTTCATCCTATTATCTTTTTTTTTCTTTGCCATCAAGACACGCAAAACACATTTAGTTTAAAAAGATTTTGATGTCTGCAAAGTAATTTATATAAATCTATATCAAATGCTATTTGCTATGGACAATGAATCTTTTATTACTGTTGAAGATGCCATGAAAAAAGGCACAGGTAAAGTTGGCATAAGAGGCTGGGTATACAGGATTAGGAATTCCAACAAGTTTGTTTTCATTGTCCTTAGGGATGGCACAGATATCATACAATGCGTTGTGAAGCAGGAGAAATCCCCAAAAATATATGATGAGGCTGTCAAGCTTTCTATGGAGTCTTCAATCAAGCTTTCTGGAGAAATAAAGAAGGAGAATAGGGCGCCGACAGGATATGAGCTTGATGTTGAAGAATTAGAAATAGTACAGAACGCAGAGCCGTTTCCTATTACAAAGGATTTTTCAGAAGAGTTCTTGCTGGATAACAGGCATCTCTGGATAAGGTCAAGGAAGATGAATGCCATCTTTAAGATCAGGCACACAGTTATAGGAGCGATCCATGATTTTTTCAGGAGTCGCAGCTATTATGAGTTTGAGGCCCCTATTTTCCAGCCTAATGCCTGTGAAGGCGGATCCACTTTATTTGAAGTTAAATATTTTAAAGATAAGGTCTATCTTTCCCAGTCATGGCAGCTATACGCTGAAGCAGCTGTCTTTTCTTTAGGCAATATCTATAACATGTCACCTACTTTTAGGTCTGAGAAGTCTAAGACTTCAAGACATCTTGCTGAATTCTGGATGGCTGAAATGGAGGCTGCCTGGATGCATCTTGAAGATGCTGTACAAGTGGCAAAGGACGAGGTTAAGTTTATTGTCAAAAAAGTACTGGAGAACAACAAGAAAGAGTTGGAGATACTTAAAAGAGATATCTCAACGCTGGAGCCTGCAGCTGATAAGGATTATCCTACAATAACTTATACTGAAGCACTCCGATTGCTAAAAGAGAAAAAAGGGTTGAAGGTAGAATGGGGCAAGGATTTGAGGACAATAGAAGAAGAAAAATTAATGGAGCTTTTTGACACCCCTGTTGCTGTGATTGATTATCCCAAAGAAGTAATGGCATTCTACAAGCCAAAGAGGCTTCCAAAGCCAAAAACTACTCCAGGTGATGTAGCACTGTGCTTTGATATCCTTGCTCCAGAAGGCTATGGCGAGATAGTCGGCGGAAGCGAGAGAGAGACAGATATCAAAGAGCTGAAAAAATATCTTAAGCAGCAGGGGGAAACCCCCGAGCATTATGATTGGTATCTTGACCTTAGGAAATATGGCTCAGTTCCGCATTCCGGATACGGCCTTGGTGTTGAAAGGGTTGTCAGGTGGATCTGCGGGCTTGAGAACATTAAGGATGCGATTCCGTTTCCGAGGACAATGCTGAGGAAGAGTCCTTGAACAAAGACAATATATCTTTTCTTTTTTCAGAAGGGAAGTAAATTTTATAAACTCCTGTCTAAAAAAAAGTTTCATGAAAAACCTGGAGGGTTTGATTCTGGTAATAATATGCATTATCTTTTTTGGTATTGGTCTGCATATTGTTTCAAGCGAGTTTTTGAAACACAGAATCATCATGGATGTCCGATGGCAGGAGCAGGATGTTTCAGGGGAATGGGTTAAGCACGAGGATCAGATTCAGCTTAATCCATCTGAGACAGCCCTAATTGTCTTGGACATGTGGGATAACCATAGGTGTGTCCCTGCAGCAATAAATGTAAAAAAGTTGGCTCCGGGACTTAATGAGTTTATATCTGCTGCAAGAGAATCAGGTGTCCAGATTGTCCATTCGCCTTCAGCCACTATGCAGTATTATGAGAATTATTCACAATATCGCAGATTGATTGGTTATCCGGATGAGTTTCCTGAAACAAACATTAGCCTGAGTAATTTCTCAGTTTTGGGGGAATGTGTAGAAACATGTGACAATACAACCTGTCCAACATGGAAAAACAGGCAGGTATCAACTATCAGTATCTTTGATAGTGATTTGATTGGAGAAAACAAATCAGTTCTTTGGTATTTTTCTGAAAAAGGCATTAAGAATATCCTATTGACAGGTGTCCATACAAACAGATGCATCATTGACAGAGAACTCGGGATAAATGGATTGCTCAGGCATAACTTTGCTGTTTACCTTGTGCGCGATATGACAGACCCATATCATTTTCCGGATGAAGAATCCAATCTAACTCATCAGGATGTTTATGATTTGGTTATTGAATTTATAGAGAGAACCAGGTGCCCTACTGTTAACAGCAGTGAAATTGTGTTTTCTTAGACATGTTTTAAACTTACTCAAATTTATCAAATATCACCTAGAGTTTATTACAGGAACATCTCATCCGTCAACCTTTCGTTTATCTCTCCTCTGAGGTTCTTTCCGATAAGCTCAACTACTTCTTTTTTCGGATAATTTGCGAGCAGCCATGACAGCTTTACAAGAGCTGTGTTTGCCAGCATATCCTCTCCGGGGATGACCCCTAGCCTAAGAAGGTCTGTGCCCTTGTCATATACATTCATATTCACTCTCCCGAAGATTGTCTGTGTTGTCATCACCACAATACACCCCGCGTCTATCACAGACTTAATTGCAGGGTATATTTTCTTGTGGATAATACATAACTCATTCGGCACCTGTCCTGGAGTGTGGCCAAGGCCAGTGCCTTCTATGACAAGACCTTTATATCCCTTAAAGAATTCGAACTGTTCAGGGAACATGTTCACATGTATCTTCAGCAGACCAACTTTCTCTTCCATCTTTGGCTTTACAGAAAGATTTCTTTTTGGGTCTTTTTTCGGATAATCCTTTTTCAAAATGCTTATTTTCTTTGAAGAATAGTCAACTTTTGCTATGACTGAATCATTCACAGGTCTGAACGCATCTCTTCTGGATGAATGCATCTTATATGTCTTGCATGCCGGCAGAATAACGCAATTCTTGTCATCCATAGATTCATGCATGCAGATGGCTACTCCTGAAAAATCAGTCTTAGTGATGAACTCCGCAGCGCAGATAAGGTTCATAGCAGCGTCGCTGCTTCCCCTGTCAGAGCTTCTTTGGGCGCCCACAAAAATTATAGGTACAGGTGTCTCCTCAACAATGAAAGACAATGCTGCAGAAGCTACAGCGAGGTTATCAGTGCCTATGCCTACAATTATTCCGTCAGCGCCTTTTTTCACTTCTGCTTCAATTGCCTCAGCAATCATACTCATATTCTTGAATCTAAGGTCGTCAGACCACATCTTTGAAACAAGCCTTGATGAAAAATCTGCAATCTCGGACAATTCAGGGAACATTCCTAGCAGGTCTTCCGGGGTGAATGACGAATATACAGCACCAGTCCTGTAATCAACCTTGGAGGCGATTGTTCCACCTGTATGTAGTATAGAAATTCTAGGAAGGCCTTTTTTCTTTACTTTAAGCTTGCCTGATTTGATATCAGAAGATTTCCCTTTTTTCTCGATTGTAATTTTTTTCACGGTCTTTTTGTCGAGGCCGATATTATATCCGTTTGCAAGCTTGAGGACAACAGTATCTTTCTGAGTGTCCAAGGAGGGCATGAGCACTCCTTCAAGAGTCTCGTCTTTTGTTACAACCTTCACAGCATCACCTGGCTTTGCTTTCATGGAAATAGAAAAAGACAGGCTTATTTAATAAATTTTTTGAAAATGATATGTTAGAAAGATAATACAAAAAATTATATAAAGCCAGCATCAATATTGATTACTAGATGAAAAAGAGGTGCAGGGCACAGATAGCTATGGAGTATATTCTTATTGCGTCTCTTTCACTTATGATACTTTTAGGAGGGGCTTATTTTTTCAGGAACTATGCTCTTGAGTCGAATGATATGGTGCTCCAGAAGAGGCTTGGCGATGTATCTAACCAGATACTTACAAAAGCAAGGAAGATATATTACTACGGCCCACCGTCAAAATCAGTGCTAAATGTTGAGATGCCGCCTCAGATAGATAGTATGTTTGTGCTGACAACAGCTTCCCAGGACGAATATCATCTGGGGTTTAGGGTGCTGACTTCTGCAGGTCCAAAAGAATTCATATTTGAATCAGATGTTCCTCTGGAGATTGAAGAGACCATTGATTGCACTACTGTCGGCAGTCCTGACTATTGCAGCCAGGGCATCTGCGGATGTACAATTGAAAGGTATTATTCTGCAGGCATCAAGAACCTGAAGGTAGAGGCATCTGACTCATGCAGTATGGGGAGCTGCATAATTATCGGGGAAATATCACCCCTAATAGAATAGGAATGCATTTATGGCCAAATCACAAGTTATAAGCATGGATTTCATAATGGCTTTTGTCATATACCTGTTTGCGCTCTCGTTTTTCTTTTTCTCTATGCAGGGCATCCTTGCTACTGGAGCTTCAGCCAGCCTCGATGTTCCCTCAGAGCTCATGTTCGGCAAGCTGGAGATTGTTGAGAATGAGGATTATGATTTTCTGGATTCTTCAAAAGTCGATGATGCTAAGCTCACAAAATTCATGGAAGATTTCAATCCGAGGAAGACGTATGATTTCTTTTTTGTAGATTTTGAGGATTTCAGGCAGTTTACCAGGATAGATTACTGCGTCTACCTTGAAAGGATCAATGAGAACAGCACAGACATATTGAGGAATGTGGCAGCGAGCAAGGATCATCCTTCCCAGGATTATTCAATCATGGTGACTCCAGAGTTTAAATGCGGCCAGCAGGAAAAGATGCTTTACCAAGGCATAGCAAACAAAGAATATCCCCGATGCAGTCCCAGTTCAAAATCAGAATCTGTAGTTTTGACAAAACCTGTGCTGTACAAAGGTGAAATAGTGAACCTAAAAGTGTTGATATGCGCTGAGAAAAGATGATTTCCTTAACAAACTCAAACAAAGGATTCTTTTTTCTTCTTGATGGAGTATTTGCTATCGTGATACTTGTCATAGGTTTCCTTATATTGTCTTCGCATACATCTGTTGAGACTACAGAGATCCCGCTGAGCATGATTTCGGAGAATGCAGTAAACCTTCTGTCATCAGTTAAGATAAATGAGCTTTGCGATGAGACATACGCATGCTCCAACCAGAAGCTCAGTGAAATGTGCCCGTCAAATATAAGGAACATGGATCAGACTGTGCTTGATTATTTAGGTGAATTGTATGTCGTGAATAAAAAACAAGATGCTGCCCAGGTTTTTAGGAATATCACTTTAGAGAATGATCTTTTCAGGCAGGACATATTCGGGGTTGAGCTTAGGATAAATGATGAAGTAATATATTTTCAGGGTGGAAAAAAGCAGCAAGCAAAGGACCTTATCTCTGTGAAAAAGGTCATTTTCGGGTTTTATGAAGTTCCTCCAACAGGTGAAGTTGTTTTTTGGGGACCTTATCTGGCAGAGGTGGACATATGGCAAAAATAACTATTTTTGCCAAACCAGAAGGTATGTCAAAAGTAGTCACTTTTGCCAAACCAGAAGGTATGTCAAAAGTAGTCACTTTTGCCAAACCAGA
>JAFGSP010000172.1 GCA_016934775.1 Candidatus Woesearchaeota archaeon
ATATAAATGGAGAATCAAATGATTTAAATTTGTTTAGAATGACTTTTGCTTCTTTTTTTATGGTGCTGTTTATCTCGTTGACTTCCTGGCATCTTATCCTAAGTCTCCTGTCCGGATAATGCAATATGTCCACTAAAGGACAATTATCTCTTAGAATAAGTATATAAACTTATCTGGAGCAGGGCAGGAAGGCAATCCTAATGCACCAAAACTTTTTTATACAACTCCAAAAACCAAGTTGGAAGGTGATTTAGAAATGGCATATGACAGCAACTTGGATAAAGAGCTGTTCTCAGAGACAGCGGAATTCGAGACAACGAAAATTACAGTGAGTATCTATTCTTATAATGAGGCTACTCCTAAGCTGCAGATATCCAGGATCAACATAGATCCTGCTACAGGAGAGGAAAAATGGAGCAAGCTGGGAAGGATGACCAAAGAAGAAGTGAAGGCAGTACTTCCGCTTATTGAGAAAGCTGTGCAAAGCATGTAGAATTTGCTTTGTTGATTTACTTTTTTCTCTTTTCTTTCTGGAAAATATAATAGCTGTATACTATGGAATACAGGCTTACAAATATAATCGGAACAAGCACAAACCAGATTGAAGCTTCTCCAAAGAATATGCCTATGAAAGCTATTATCCCTGCTATCCTGAAAAGTTTTCCTGATATGACCTGCGTCTTATCCCATACCACATCGCTGCTGAGTGTCCATGGCGTCCTTATGCCGATGAACCAGTTTCTTTTTGTGTGCTTCAGCATTATGCCAATATAGTAAAACAAGATTCCTAATGCCGGAAGAATCATATAGGTCATGTTGAACTCAATAAAATTATATGCGATTGTCAATGCATAAATATAGAACATGAAAAGCACAAAAGCCAAGATAAAGCCGTCATAGAATCTGCGGAATTTGGCTATGTTCTTTTTTAGGGGGTCAATAGTCGGGATAAATACGAAAAGCAGGAAACATCCTGTAAGGATAATCGGCAACAGTAAAAGGCCCCAGAACTTTGGCATATATCCATCAACTTCTCCTTTTGCGTTCCAGTGGGAGGCCATCTTTTCAGGCATCTGCTTATAGAGGAATGCTCCGAGAGAAGCGCTAAGCACAATCAGCGCTATCATGAATGCATAGCTTTTGTTCATGTCTTTACACTTTTATGATTTTTGCTTTGTCTTTTTCAATGTCATAGATGGCAATTGATGGCTTTGTCCAATGCTTGTTCTTATCAGAGAAACTCTCTACAAGACAGCCCGGATTTATCATGATTGTCTTTTCGTTCTTGCTTATCTTCGCTACGTGGCTGTGCCCTCTCAGTATGACATCATAATTCCTGCTTTCGAACAGAGCCTGGACCATTTTTTCAGGGTCTCCATGTGTTATGCATATTTTTTTGCCGTTAAACTCATCAACATAAAAGTTATCAAAGAACTCCATGTTTCCCGGCCTGTGTCCCAGCAGTTTGTACCTGTCGCCGTCATTATTTCCGAAGACAACTTTTATGCTGCACTGTAATTCTCCGAATAAGTCTAGGACAAAAGGGCTGCAGATATCACCGAGATAATACAATAAGACAATCTTCTCTTTCTTGAATCTCTTTACTGCTTTCTTGATCTTGTCTACCTGGTCATGTGTGTCTGATATTATTCCTATTCTCATTTTATCTGGCCTTTGAATGATTTTTCATTTTCCTCAAGCGCGCTGATGCCAGGAAGCTGGTGCCCTGCCAGCAGTTCTAATGATGCGCCTCCTCCAGTAGAGACATGCGTCATCTTCTCAGCCAATCCAAATTTTTCAATTGCCTCTCCTGAGTCACCGCCGCCAATTATTTTTGTTATGTTTAGACTGGCAAGTGTCCTTGCTACATCCCAGGTTCCTCTCCTGAAAGCTTCCCATTCAAAAACGCCGATCGGCCCTGCCCAGACAACAGTCTTTGCTTTTTTGAGCATATTGCAGTAACCTGAGATTGTATATGGTCCTATGTCCATTATCATCCATCCTGATATATCGTCTTTTTCTCCTGCAACTTTTGTTTTTGCCTGCGCAGAGAAGCTGTCTCCAACTATGTAATCTACAGGAAGAGCAATCTTATTGGGGTATTTCTGCAATACCTGCTTTGCGTATTCTAGAGATTCTTCGCTGAATTTTGAATCTCCGATATTTACTCCCTTAATTTTGAGGAAGGTGTTTGCAAGCACTCCGCCTATTATCAATGCGTCTACTTTTTGCAGCAGGGCATTTATGACATTAATCTTATCTGCCTTTGCTCCGCCTATTATTGCAACAAATGGTTTGTCCGGGGATTGCATATTATCCCGTAAAAACTGGACTTCTTTTTCCATCAGAAGGCCCGGGCAGCTTGGTATATGTTTCGGAACACCGGATACAGATGCATGCGCCCTGTGTGATGCTCCAAAAGCATCAAATACAAAGTAATCAGCAAAACTTGCCAGCTTCTGTGAAAAATCATCTTTGTTCTCTTCTTCAGCCTTGTCAAACCTCAGATTTTCAAGCATTATTATCTTTTCATTGTCTATTGAAGGGATGTTCATTATTTTTGGAGTAGGCTGGAAGTGCACTTTTGCCTTGAGCAGCTGTTCAAGGCGGATGCAAACCGGTTTCATAGAATATTCGGGGGCATATTCCCCTTTAGGCCTGCCAAAATGAGAAATTATTATTATCTTTTCAGGCTTCTGCTTCATCAGGAACTGGAGTGTAGGAATTGCTTTTCTTATCCTGGAATCGTCTGTTATGTTTCCTTTTTCATCTACAGGGACATTAAAATCAACCCTGATAAGCACTTTCTTGTTTTTGAAATTGAAATCTTTGAGCTTGAACATTTGCCACACCTCTTGAGATTTACAAGTTGAAATGAGTTTTTAAATGTTTTTAATCAAAATTTATAAATCTGTACACTATTGATAGTCTCATGCACGAGGCC
>JAFGSP010000173.1 GCA_016934775.1 Candidatus Woesearchaeota archaeon
AATTCCCTACATCCAGTTAATCCTCAGGAAATGTGTGGCGCATGACATGCACGGGTCGTATGCCCGGACTATCTTCTCCATCTCAAGAGCCATCTTTTCTTTGCTTAATGTAATATTCTGCTCCACGAAATGCCTTAGGTCATGCTCTATGTTTATCTGGTTCTGCTGCGTGGGCGTTATGACATCTGCATGGGTTATCATGCCCTTTTCATCTATGTCCAGCTTGTAGTAAAGTGTCCCCCTCGGAGCTTCAACTACACCTACGCCTGAGCAATTCTTCGGAGGGATTATCTGCAGCCTCTCTGGCTGGAACTTCGTGTTTTCCAATATGTCGATTGAATGGTCTATGGCATGCAGTATCTCTATTGCCTGGGCGAGGTTGTTGTCGAACACATTCTCGCTCGGGAACCATTTCAGGAATTCTGCTGCGTCTTTTTTTGTGTTCAAGTGGAGCGCGTCTTTGTTTATGTTAAGCCTTGCAAGAGATCCCACAAAATAGTTTCCTTCCCTGAAATTATAGCCGGTAGCTGTGGAATAAGGTATCACTACACGCTCAAGATGCTCCATATAATGCCCTTTCTCTATGCAGTCATTGGCAGATGTGCATATTGGGCCGTCCATAAAACTGAAATCCTTTGATTTCTGGCATACAAAGGTTGTCTTTCTCTTGAGCTCAGCAGGCCATTCCTGGAACACTTTCATCAGGTTGAATATCTTCGGCCTTATGTCTTTCAGTTCTCCAATTATCTTTTTCACGCCATCTTCTTCCGGGATCTTTGTGAATCCGCCGACCATAGGGTATGGCGCATGGACAGACCTTCCTGCAACAAGCTTTGCCAGGTTGTTTCCAACTGTTTTTATTGCAAAAGCCTCATGCACCCTGTCTGCCTGCTTCGGATCATTTTGGTCGAATTCAAGTATGGAATCTTTGCCGAACACATCAGGCATGGAGAAAAAATAAAGGTGGAGCGCATGGTCCCTTATCATCAGCCCGTATGTTGTCAGTTTTCTCAGGATCTCCAGCTGTGGGCTTGCCTTGAACTCCAGGGCGTTTTCTACAGCCTGGATGCAGCAGAGCAAGTGGGAGACACTGCATGTTCCGCATATCCTCGACATCAAAGAAGGGGCTGCTATGAATGGTTTTCCTTCTATTGCCTTTGTATAGAATCTCTTGTTTTCAACTATCTTAAAATGCAGTTCTTCTACTTTTCCCTGCCTTATCTTTAAGTCAAGCTGGCCATGGCCCTCTATCTTTGTGATTTTCTCGATTTTCAGGTCCATTTCTACGTTATCCATTTACAACACCAAATTCTTTTAGATATTTTGTGAGCACAGCCATGAATGCCTCTTCGCTCATGGGACACCCGTCCACTTCGTCATCTACTTCCACGACTTCCCTGACTGTCTTTACTTTCTCAGCCAGGCCCCAGGCTGTTATGAAGGGCTGGATCCTTTTTTTCTTTTCTTCATTGAACTCATTCCTGTGATTAGATGGGTTGCCTTTTACAGCGCATGAGCCGATGGCGACTATTCTCTTCGAGACTTCCCTTATTTTCTTCAACTCTTCGGCATCTTTATCGCTGGCTATCGCGCCTTCGATAAAAGAAACATCAATGTCCGAGAGCTCGTTCTTGGACTGCAGCACTGTGGCATGCCTGAATTCAAGAAGGGGAAGCCATTCCTGGTAATGCTCATTCAACAATTCAACAAAAACAACTGTATTGTCCTCGCAGCATGAGAAGGAGAACCAACCGATTTTTAGTTTTTTTTCTGCCATGATCATACTGATTTGCTGCATGTTTTTAAAATTTGCTGTGCATCATGAACTATTTTGATAGAAAGATTATTCATAAATTATAAATACCTCCTGCCCCTCCAGAAAAAGAGAATGATATGCTTCCTTGCCCTGATAGTGTTCAGCATCCTTGGGATATTTAGCATAAGCTATAGAAAGCTGGCCCTTACTGCATTTGACTGTGTATTCAGGAGAGTAACATTTAGGCCGTGCCAGGCAGGCATGGACAGGAAGCTGAGGAACAGGCTTGTCGGCCTGATCTCCAGAAAGAACGTGAAGCTTGCAGGGCTTGTCGTGAAGCATTTTGAATTCATCTCCTGGATATTTACGTTCCTGCTGATTGCTTCCATATTTTTCTCTGCAAGAGGGATTTATTTTTATGTTATGTATGGCAATTGCAATGGGCAGGAGTCTGATGAATTCTGCATTTTTGACGCGTTGCATCCCGGAGAGGAAGCATCCTGCACAGACCCTTCTTTGATACAAAGCAATGATAATTTTATCAAACCTGGACCAGATGATGATCCTTTTATTGGTCCTGAAGATGCAAAAGTGACCATTATTGAATTTGGATGTTATGCATGTCCTTATACAAAAAAAGCCGAACCTGTTGTCAAAGAGATTTTGAGAAAATATGATGGAAAGGTAAAATATGTTTTCAGAGATTTCCCTCTTCCTTCCCATAATAATTCATGGACATGGGCTCTTGCTCCGGAATGCGCCGGAGAAAAATACTGGAAACTCCATGGTGCATTATTTGATAATCAGGAGAAATTATCATCTGAAGAAGACCTTGTTGCGCTTGCGGAAGAGATAGGCCTCGACACTGATGGATTCAGGGAATGCCTTAGGTCTGCGGAATCTGCTGATGAAGTTGAGAAAGATTTTGAAGACGGAAAAAATGCAGGTGTATATGGCACCCCTACTTTTTTTATCAATGACGAGGTAGTTGTAGGGCCGAAGCCGTTCAGGTATTTCAAAAATATTATTGATGGAGAATTGAAAAAATGAAATCACTAAACAATAAAGTTGCGATTATAGGGGCAGGATATGTAGGAAGCACTGCTGCATATTCTCTGTTCATAGATGGAGTTGCCAGAGAGATAGCCCTGATAGATGTAAATAAAGAAAAAGCCCATGGAGAAGCCCTTGATCTTGAGCACGGAAATCTTTTCACCCCATACACTAAAGTAACTTATGGAAGCGATTATGAGTTATGCAAAGGTGCTGATATTGTGGTTGTGACTGCAGGAGCAAACCAGAAGCCGGGCGAGACAAGGCTTGATCTCACAAAAAAAAATGTCGCAATACTGAGAGAGATGATACCAAACATATTGAAACACAATAATTCTTGTATAATCCTAATGGTAGCAAACCCTCTTGATGTGCTGACCTACCTGGCTCTCAAGACATCAAATCTTCCTGAAAAAAGGGTATTCGGAACAGGAACTATACTGGATACTGCAAGATTCAGGCAGTATCTCGGGTCTTATTATAATGTCAATCCGCAGAGTGTGCATGCTTATATACTTGGAGAGCATGGAGATTCTGAGTTCCCTGTATGGAGCTCAGCCAATATAGCAGGCATAAGGCTGAAGGATTTTGACAGATATGATAAAAAAGAGCTGGATAATATTTTCATGAAGACGAAAAACGCAGCTTATGAGATAATCTCAAGAAAAGGGGCCACATATTATGCCATCGGACTGGCAGTCACAAAAATAGTAAGGACTATCCTCAAAGACCAGCACGAGATATTGCCTTTGTCCTGTCTTGTGAATGATTATTATGGTGTTGATGGTGTGTGCCTGAGCATGCCTGTGGTGCTGTCAAGATCAGGTATCCAGAAAAAGATAAAATTACACCTTAATAATACTGAGAAGAATCTTCTGAAAAAATCTGCTAAAATAATTAAAGAGACAATAAAAGAATGTTTTTAACTAGGATATTTCGATATTTTTATATAGTACCAAACATGAGCATTTATCCATAACTAAACAATAAAACAAGGAGGGTTTTATTATCAAGATAAAATGATACACAAAGCAAAGATACTGGAAATAATCGAGGAGACGCATGACACCAAAAGCATAAAGTTTGAAAAGCCTGAAGGATTCAATTATAAGCCAGGGCAATATTGCATCTTTGACCACAGGGCAAACGGCGAGATAATAAAAAGATCATATTCGCTGTCTTCGTCTCCGACAGAAGATTTTCTTATGATAACAGTAAAGCATATCCCTAACGGGATTATGTCTACTCACCTCCATCAGGTCGGTCCGGGAGATGTGCTTGATTTTGTGGGGCCTGTCGGAAAATTTGTATTTGAAGAATCTATGAAAAAAGTCGTGCTGGTCGCTGGCGGCTCAGGAATATCTCCATTCAGGGGGATGTCTGAATACATAATTGATAAGAAACTTGACACTCAAGTAATAATTATCTATGGGTCAAGGACTCCGAAGGACATAATATTGCAGTCTACCCTGGAAAAATACAACCAAGAGCATGACAACATCAGACTGTTCCTTACTGTGGACCACCCTGATGATGGCTGGAAGTTCCACCAGGGTTTCATAAGCATTGATTTCATAAGGGAAGCTATAAAAGGGAATCTGCAGGATTATATCTATTTCCTGATAGGGCCGCCTCTGATGGTTACGTCTGTGAAAGATGCGCTTATGAAAGCAGGCCTGCCTGAAGAGATTATCCTGCTTGATGCCTGGGGATAAACTAGTTTTTTCTTATTCTTTAAATTCTTTTGATTTTAACATCGCCCTAATTTGCCCCATTATAATGCATTATAATGGGTGTTATAATGCGTTATAATGCATTATGTAATGCATTATAATGACATATAATATAGACGAGAAACCTTAATTCAGGTTATATAAGGTTTTTACAAGCTCAGAATTCTTTATGCTGAATATCTTGCTGCCAGAAGCTGTTGTAAATTCATCGATTATATTCTTCTTCGATTTCAGGGAATTCATATACACCCTTACTGAATTGATTGATTTTTTCAGCTTATCGGCGATATCCTGATAGGTCATCGGACCATTGGCATTGAACAAAAGGTTGAGCAACTCTGTCTCCGGGTTTGTCAGCTCAACAGCAGGGGTTGTGTGGACAGGCAAATCATGATTATTAAAATCAGTGTCTCTCATTAAGATATTCGAGACTGGCTCAGGCCTTGACTCTATTTTTTCAAGCAGCTCCTTCTTCAGTGCCTCGTTTTCTTGTCTGGCCTGATTTAATTTAAGGTTTATATACTCAGAAAAGGTATGGTGATAAGCCTGAAAATCATTTTTCAGGGACCTTTTCAGGCTGTTTCTCAACTCATTAATCTCGTGTTTCATCTTATTGTGGCTGTTGTTAAGATAGTCTATCCAGCTAGAGAGGTTTGTCAGGCTATCAAGAATCTCTTTTTTATGCTTCGTGTTGCTGTGCTTGATATCTGAAGCGAACTTGTGCAGGTCCCTGCTATATTCATGAAGGTGCTTTATCCACCTGTCCTGCTTATTGAGCTCTTCTTTTAGAGAGTGTATCTCACTATCTGTATGATTAGATGGCCCAAACAAATTTCCTCTTCTCTCCATAGGCCTAACAAGGGTAGTTATTGTTTATAATATTTTCTAATTTCACAGCCTTAATAAAGGAATCAAGAATCCTATCCTGCATGAATATCTATTTGGCGAAAGAAAACAAGAGTCTAAAGAGAAAATACTCAGGAAAAATGAGAAATTTATTGTCCTTGCTGAATATCAGCCCCTGTACTGTTATCGTAATCAGGAAGGAGAAGGTGATAACTGAGGAAGATGTGTTGTCAGATACAGATTCTATTAAAGTGTTGAGCGTCGTAAGCGGTGGTTGAATGGATTGCTCATTATGTAAACAGCCGGCTGTATCTGTCTCTCCCTGCTATTGCAAAGAACACTTCATAGCTTATTTTGAGAATAAGGTAGCTACAACAATAAAAAGATTCAAGCTGCTTAAAAAATCAGAAAAAGCGGGTGTCGCTGTATCTGGAGGAAAGGATTCGCTTTCCCTGCTTTATCTTCTCCACAAGTCCGGATATAATGTGACTGCCCTGGCTGTTGATGAAGGAATAAAAGGATATAGGGAAAAAACAATAAAAAAAATGGTCTCTTTCTGCAAAAAAAGAAAAATCAGATTCAAAGTAAGTTCGTTCAGGGAGGAATTCGGCAAACCCCTGGATGACATGTTAAAAAACAAAGAAGTCCGGCCTTGCACTGTGTGCGGAATCCTGAGGAGGCAGCTCCTAAATAAGATGTCAAGGCAGTTTGATGTGTTGGCTACAGGCCATAATATGGATGATGAAGCTCAGGCCGTAATGATGAATCTTTTGAAAGGCAGCACTGAATTAATGAAAAGGCAGGGCCCTGTCTCCGGAGCCATAAAAATCAAGAGATTCACAAAAAGAATAAAGCCATTTTATTATTGCGGCGAAAAAGAGGTGATGATTTATTCATTCCTAAATGGAATTATCACTGAATTCGCCGAATGTCCAAACATCGGGTTGTCTTTCAGGCTCAGGATAAAAGAAAGCATGAATGAGATTGAGACAAGATATCCTGGAACCAAAAAAAACACCTTAGACTGGTTCATAAAACGCAAAGATGGCTTTCTCCAACAATCAAGTAAGGAAAATATCTGTGAGAGGTGCGGAGAACCATCTGCAAACAATGTGTGCAACTCGTGCCGTCTGGTGCAGAACATTTGCGCATGACAGTGCATAATTTTATAAATTTTATATGGTTGACTAGCTAATGAGGACAAAATGTTCGTTGATGTATGCTTTCCGGCTGATAATGAAAATGAATTTATCAAGATAGCTGAAAAACTAGGCACAGAGGGGTTGTGTTTTGTATATGATGATCCTAAGAAGACCCCGGAATTGAAAAGTAAAAATAAACTCAAGCTGTTCTCTGCGATTATCGCTGCGGATCCAAGCAAGATTAAAAAGAAAAACAGGGCGGACCTTATATTATCTACAGATTTAAGCAAGATTGCCAAACCCCAGGAAGTGCATTATTATTATAGTCCTGAAAAAAATGAGAAAAAAAGCTTTCATTTTCCTTCAAGGATTACCCAAGTGCCTATGAAGGAGATAGCATCAAAAAACAAGATGCTCGGCATATCATTCAACATGATTCTTAAAAATCCTGGCAACTGTGAAAAGCTGTCCTTTGTCTTGAACCTGTCTGAAAAATACGGGGTGAAGGCATTTGTTGCCAGTTTTGCTGATAACCCTTATGGGCTGAGAAGCAAAAAAGAATTACATTCTGTCGGCACTATGGTGTGCGGAAACACCAAGCTAGTCAGTGAATCACTTGTCAATCTATCACGATATTTCTGCTAAATATCCGCAAATTATTTATACAGTCTTGGTTTTTATTTTCTAATGGCAAAAATAGAGACTGGTGCCGACCGGCTGGTTGACCTAATTGCGCAGGAAAAAGAGATTTCTGTTGATGATGCTGCAAAAAAACTTGGAATCAGCAAAGTCGTAATAATGGAGTGGGCTGAGTTCTTAGAAGAAGAGAAGATAATAAGCATTGATTACAAGTTTTCAAAGACCATACTGAAAGAGAGGAAACTGACAAGAGAAGAAGTGAAAGTAAAAGAAAAAGAGTACTCTTCAACAAAAGATGCGTTTGTAAGGCGGGTGGAAAGCAGCCTCAAGAACCTTGACAGGGAATCTCTCGGGCTTGAAAAAATCAAGACTGAATTCCAAAGAATCAAAGACGAGATCGGGTCTGAGATGGATAATGTCAAAGAAGAGGTCTCCCAGCTCCAGAAATATGAAGAGCTGAAGAAGAATCTTGATAAAGATATTGAAAAGCAGATAGCTGAGTTCAAGATTGTTATTGATAATTCGCACAGGGAACTGGATATTGAGCAGAAGAGACATCAGGAACTGCTTGAAGAACTGGAGATCGAAAAGAGGGAACTCCAAGTGAAAGAGCACAGGCTTATGAGCATTGAAGAGAAGGAAAAAGAGATAATGGAAAGACTCCAGAATACTATATCTCTATCAAAAGAGCTCCAGAGTGCCGTGGAAAATGAGAAGTCTACCATAACTCATTCCAAAGGAAGAATATTCCAGCTTGAGAACGCCGCCAGAAAGATTGAATCCAACATACAGAAAAAAAAGAATATCCTCCAACCTATGGTCGAAAAAGCAAAACAGCATGAAGCAGAGATAACCAAGCTTCAGCAGGACATATTGAACAAAGCATCTCAAAAAACAGAAGAGATCAGAAGCAAGGTGGAAGAAGGCACAGAAGCTGTCAGCAAGTTCGAAACCTTTTTCAAAAAAAAGGCAGAGATAGAGACGCTTATAGCAGAGATTGATAAAGAAAAAAAAGATATCCAGACTGAATTTGATATGCTCAGCAAGAAAGCGCTTGCATTTGATATCGCCTCCAAATCCAACACAGTAGCGACACATATGAAACTGCTTGAAAAGAATCTTGAAGAAGTAAATAAGAAAAAGAGCAAATTCAAGTTTGATTTAGAAAGATTAATAAACCTGATTAAAGGTACATAATCTTATCAAAATCTTACCAGTGGTGTAAAAAAGAGGTGGTATTATTACGAAGACTAATTCTGAAAGCAAGAAAGAGCAGCCTGAAAAAGAGAATGTCCAGCCAAAACAAGCAGAGATAACCAAAGAAGAGAAGAAAGATCCTGGTAAAATTATTGATTCTTATGATTTCATGTCTAAGAATATCCCTATAAAAATTGCTATAATTGTATCAAAAGAGGAGTTTGTTCCGATATATACTGTCTCTATATCTGAGATAAGCAGGACCACTGAATTAATTCTTGAAAAGATCAGGCAGCAATTAGTTAAAGAAGTCTCTCTTGGAATCGTAGAGCTAACAGATGTAAAAAAATATGAACAGACTGAAGAGAAATTCAAGAAAACAATAGAGATCCTTATTAACAAGTATTTCCCAGATATGGAAGATGAAAAAAAAGGTTTTCTTATTACATACCTTATCCAGAAAAGCCTCGGCCTTGGAAATCTTGAGATAATGATGAATGATGACCTGCTTGAAGAGATAGTCATAAATTCTTCATCACAGCCAGTCTGGGTATATCATAAAAAACACGGATGGCTAAAGACAAATCTTGTTGTATCTGAAGAAGACAGGGTAAGGCACTATGCCACGATGATCGGAAGGAAAGTCGGGAGGCAGATCAGTGTGCTGGAACCATTGCTTGATGCTCATCTTAATGAAGGCGACAGGGTTAATGCCACACTCTTCCCGATATCAACGCAAGGAAATACTATCACCTTCAGAAAATTCTCTAGAAACCCTTTTACTATTACCCATTTCCTGAAAAAAGGAACTATGTCCTATGAAGCAGCCAGCCTGATCTGGCTCTGCATGCAGTATGAGCTTTCTGCAATAATCGCAGGCGGAACTGCTTCAGGAAAGACTTCAACACTAAATGTGCTTGCAACTTTTTTCCCGCCAAACCAAAGAATAATCTCTATTGAGGACACCAGGGAAATCAGGCTGCCTAAATTCCTGCATTGGGTCCCCATGAACACAAGGCTGCCTAATGCTGAAGGCCGCGGAGAAATTTCAATGGGAGACCTGCTTGTCAACAGCTTGAGAATGAGGCCTGACAGGATACTTGTAGGAGAAGTCAGGAGAAAGAAAGAGGCTGAGACATTGTTTGAGGCTATCCACACAGGACACAGCGTCTATGCCACTTTCCACGCCAACACTGCTGAAGAGACTGTGCAGAGGCTCACTAATCCACCTATTGATGTGCCTAAGATGATGCTCCCGGCTATCTCATTGATTATAATCCAGTTCAGAAACAGGAGAAGCGGAAACAGGAGGACTTTCCAGGTAGCAGAGATACTCCCAAACTCAGAAGCGAATGTTCTGCTGCAATATGACCCTAAGAAAGACCACCTGACTGAAGTCAGCAAATCGAAATCATTGATGCATACTTTAAAGCTTTTTACTGGTTTTGATGATAGTGATATAAGAAAAGACCTTCAGGAAAAGCAAAATATACTTGAGTATCTGGTCAAGCAGAGCATAGAAACAGTGGATGGTGTCGGAAGAGTGATGGCTGAATATTACACCAACAAAGACAACCTTATGAGGCTTGTCAAGCTAAACAAACCTTTGGGTGGTTAAGATATCCTTCTTCATCTACCTGACAAAAAAATTTCCGCAGCTTCCAGAAAATCTGAAAAAGGCAGGCATGCACACTGCTCCTGAAGAATTCACAAGAAAGACATTCATATCTGCTCTCTATACCTCGTTTGCTCTTCTTTTCATCATGTTCATGCTGATGGCAAATTTCTTGGAAGCTTTGACAACCTTCTTGGTTCTTTTGGGAGCGTTCCCTGTCCTGCTCACGATTCTGTTCTTCTATTTCTATCAGGTCCCTGTCCTTAAGATAAATAAGATAGATCGGGAGATAAGTAAAGAGATAATCTTTGCAGGGAGGTTCCTTATGGTAGAGCTGGAATCGGGTGTATCCTTATATGATGCTATGAAAAACTTAAGCAAGAATTATCCTGTGGTGGGCGCTTATTTCAGGGAAATAATCGACAAGATAAACATAGGAACCCCGATAGAGGATGCTGTGGCTGAATCAATAGACCTAAGCCCCAGCGCATCCCTGACTAAGATATTGTGGCAGGTGTCAAACTCGTTGAGAACAGGAAGCGATATCGCCGCGCCTCTAAAGACAGTAATAGAGAATATGATCAAAGAACAGCAGATTGCTGTGAATGAATATGCGAGAAAACTGAATCCGCTAGCCATGTTCTACATGATGATGGCTGTAATAATGCCAAGCTTGGGCGTGACTATGCTCACGATAGTATCTATATTTGTGGGGCTGCAGCTCAACCTTATCATATTTATGGTGATTGCTGTGGTCATAGGTTTTGTCCAGTTCATGTTTGTCGCGATGATAAATTCAATCAGGCCGCCGGTGGAACTATAGAAATGACAAAAGCATCAGAAAGGCTGAAAAAACTGAGAGAGGAAAAAGAGAAACTCAAAGAGATTTCCAAAGTACTGAAATCAAAGAACAGACAAACAGTCCAAAAGATCCAAAAAAAAGAGACAAAAGAAAATATTCATATTCCTATCCAGCCCAGAACACCTGAACAGACACAAAGCCCTGTCAGAGAAAAAATCATGCATGGAGAGACAATGCCTCCTCAAAAAAAAGCAGAAACAAAACGCTCTTTGAAGATATTTGATATTTTCAGAAGAAAAAAACAGGGAAAAAAACAACTAGATGAAAAACCAACTGACAGGCCGCCTGAAAAAAATATGGGAATGCCGCATCAACAGAGTATTTCTGGTGAAAAACCAAAAGAAAAAAAGAGATTTTTACTGTTCAAAAAAAAGAAGATCCCTGATAAGAACACACAAGAGGAAACCATACAGGTTCATAAGCCAGACATCAAAAAAATGCCTGAAAGCAAACAAAAACATCAAAAACCTGAACACGATGAAAAAAAACACGAGATAAAAAAAAAGAAAAAAGAAAAAAAGACTTCCTATGAACAGAGAAAGATCTTCTCAAACTTCATAAAAAAAGCAGGTATCGATTCTAATTTTGCCAGCATAAACAAGAAAATCCTATTGGTTGTAGCAATTTTCTCTATTATCAGCTCTATATACCTTGGAATTGATTCGGCCTTAAAAGGGTCGTTTGTGTTTGATGCTCTCGCCTTGGTTGCCTCTGTCGCTGTATTTGGGGGAGCGGCTGTGTTCCTTGTGATGTGGCTCTTGTTTTTCATCTATATTGACTTCAAGATTTACCAGAGAAGAAAAGAAATCGAGGCTGTGTTCCCTGATTTTCTTCAGCTCACTGCAGCAAACATCAATGCAGGCATGCCTATTGACAGGGCTTTGTGGTTTGCCATAAGACCAAGGTTCGGGATACTGGCAAAAGAGATGGAAACTGTGGCAAAAGCAACTATGGTGGGTGAAAATCTTCCAAAGGCGCTTCAGGAATTTACGGCAAGATATGATTCGCCCACGATAACAAGGGCCATAAACCTGCTTCTGGAAGGCCTAGAATCTGGTGGCGAGATAGGAGACCTGCTTTCAAAAGTAGCAACCAACATCAGAGAGACTGAGCTCCTGAAAAAAGAGATGGCTTCCAGCGTCACAACTTATGTCATATTTATTTTGTTTGCGACCATAGGCGCGGCCCCTTTTTTGTTCGGGCTGACTACTGAGCTGATTGTAATCATGCAGGCCATATTATCAGACATAAGCGTTGGAGAAGGCGGACAGAGCATGGGCGGCATGGGTTCTTTTGCTATGTCCGGAGACTCAATATCCATCACAGATTACAGGATTTTTGCAATCACAAGCGTTATAATCTCTTCGGTTTTTGCAGCAATAATAACCAGTGTGATCCAGAAAGGAAATGCAAAAGAATCTCTAAAAAACATACCTGTATATGTGCTGATTTCCCTGGCAAACTATTTTATCTCATTCAGCCTTCTGAATCTGTTCCTCTCAGGGTTTTTTGTTTAATAGAATGCTAAACTAGTATACAAAAACATAACATTTATATAGTAAATATGACAATGTTTATTAAATAAGATAGTAAAATTTATGTTTTGCTATCCGGAAGAGGCATTGTCTGAGAGGACAAATGCTATATGAAAATGTTCTTCCAAGGAAAGAGAGGTGAAAATATGAGAAAGAAAGGACAAGCTGCCATGGAGTTCCTCATGACGTATGGCTGGGCAATTCTTGTTGTTATTGCCGCAATCGCGGCATTGGCATATTTCGGTGTCCTTGATCCTGCAAGATTGTTGCCTGAAAGGTGTCAATCAAGCGCAGGTATGGACTGCATCGATAAAGCAAATATAGGGACAACGAGTGTTGAAGTTGCCTTGAGAAACAACATCGGATTCAATGTCATAGTTACAGGAGCTTCCTCAGCATCATGCACAGGAGGTGCTGCAGCTGCGGGAACATCCGGAACATACCAATTATTGAACGCTACAAACGTTACTGTCACAAACAACCAGGTCTTCAAAGTAAGAGTTGATGGCTGTACAGGCCTAACTGCAGGAGACAAGTTTGATGAGACTGTGACTGTCACTTATACCAACTCAGAAACAGGATTATCACACGATGTTCTGGTTGATGTGAGAGGCAGGGTAGCATAATTGGCATTATAAGTGATTTTATTTTTTTATTTTTCTTATTCTTGAATCATTAAGAAGCTTTTTATAATTGTGGTGTTTTAAATATCCAAAAGAGGATGAAACAGGTAATTTTTGTTCTAATGCTGTTATTTATAATGCCGTGTGCTTTTTCTCTTTATGAAACAGAAGTATTTAATGGCTGGATATACGCAGACACACCTATGGAAATAGACGGGGAAAACTATACTTTCTCATATTCAAGGAGTTCGGACCTAAGTTTAGTATATCTTCCCGGCGGAAAGATAGCTGCGATAGACCCTGATGTGGAGAACTGCACCACTGAATGGATCTACAAGGTGTGCCAGTCTGAGCTGATATTTGAAAAATATGGAGTGAGTGTGATTAAAGACATACATGGTGATAATATAAATGTCTCTGCAAATCTGCAGATATACAAGACAGACATAAAATTAGTGATTGACCGTTCTGCGATTCCTGAAACACTGTTTATCGGCGATGAGATCGAGATCGAGACCACCATCCAAAAAGTGGGTGGAATCCCTGTATCTGATGTGGCATTTGAAGATTCTTTCTCAAGTGATTTCACACTTACGCCGGTCTCAGGATGTGATAGGGTTGGAAATAAATTTGTGTGGAAGGGAGAGCTCAATAAAAGCACAAAGCATGTGTGCCTTTACAGGATCAGGCCTTTGAGAGAATCTGTAATTGAAAATGTAGTCGGCTTATCTTATGATGTACTAGGAAAAATCCAAGAAACAGGAACTTCCCAAAACATAGAGACAATTAACAGCCCTGTGCTGCTTGATATTTATTATGAAAACAAAACCTTTGCCCCTGGAGAGATATTGGAAATAAAGGTATCGCTCAGGGCATTGGAGGATTTCAGGATAAATGATCTTAGTGTCTCTTATCCTGAAATGTTTTCAATGGTTGAATACTCTGATAGCCTCAGGCCGTTCAGAAACAGCCTAAGCATCCAAAACATAGAAATGAAAAAAGATGAAACAAATGAATTTACTATAAAGATGAATACCTCCTTCGAAGGCGGACATGAGATACAGCTAAGCCTTGATTATGTCTATAAGGACAAAGTAAGAATGACTGAAAGAAAGTTTATCCAAAACTATGAAGGGGAAATGTTCTACATTTACCTTTATCAACGGGGAGATTCCTCTGTTTTAAGGATCGGAAATACAAAAAACGTATCATTCAAGAACATAGAAATCAATGTAGAGGACAATTCATTTAAGCAATATCTCCTAAATCCAAGGAGATTCAAAGAGTTTGAATTCTCCCTGATGGAAAACAAGACACATGATGTAAATGTCAGGTATATAACACAATTCGGGCAGATATTAGAGAAAAATTATGGATTAAAATATGGTGTTTCAACTGATACGCCTGAAGAAGAAGAACTTGTCCAGCAAGAAGAAGCTAGTGAACAGATAGAAAGCGAAGAGACAGAAGAACCCTGGATAGACACAAAAACAATATTAGTTATTATTGCGATTGCCATAGGTGCATTTGTTCTTGTGGGATTGATAATTTTAATAAGATCAAAATTCCACAAATCTGGGCTGGATAAGGAGATTGAAGAAATAAGAGACAACAATAATGAGAACTTTTAAAAATAGCCTGCCTTTTCTCATAACTTATGGATTATGAAAGCCTTCTCAGGAGAGCAAGAGAAAAATTGCCTGATTCTGTTCTTAAGACAGAAAGATTCTCCATACCTAAAATAAGGGGCCACATCCAGGGAAACAAGACAGTATTATCTAATCTATACCAGATTGCTGATATACTGGGGACTGATTTTGACCATTTCCTGAAATATATTCTCAAAGAGCTTGCTACGCCTGTTGAAATCAGAAAGCCGTTGATAATACTCGGAAGAAAAATAGGCGCTTCAAGGATAAATGATAAAGTCAAAGAATACGCCCACAAATTCATTATCTGTAAAGAATGCGGAAAGCCGGACACTTCTTTTGTTAGGCAGAATAGAATCCTCTTCATAAAATGCAACGCCTGCGGAGCAAAATATCCCAGCCATTAAGATGATAGTAAAAAAACATGAAAGCAAAGGAAGATTGGTCCTTGCTGTCTGTGATTCTAAGATTCTTGGAAAAAAGATTGAAGATAATAAAAAAATTCTTGATCTTGGCTCTGAATTCTATAAAGGTAGAGAGATATCTGATGAAGAACTATCTGAACTGATGAAAAAGTCTTATATTGTCAATGCTGTCGGAACAGAAGCTGTCAACTTTCTGAAACAAGAAAACTACCTATCTGAGAAAGAAGTTATGTTTGTATTAGATGTGCCTTATGTACAGGTTGTGTTTGAGCACTGATCACTCAAACCATTTCCCCAGCCCTTCCTGCCTGTCTTTTGCCTTTCCAAGAACAGAATCAACCTGCTTCTCAAGAAAATCAAGGGTCTGGCTAAGATAATCTGAAACCTGATATTTCTTTGCGAGACTCAAAGTAGGCTCAAGATATTTTATAATGCTTCCTTCAGATATAGTGAAAATGATTTTGCCTCCGCATTCTGTGCATTTCCCGGCCAACGGCGGGCGCCTGTATTTGGCATTGCAAGCAACACACCTGAATTGTTGGGTAGAAAATTTTCTTAGGTTTCCTTTTATATCTTTTAGAAAATGTTTTTCTATGACTAATTGTGCAACTTCTCCCGGACCGACTGCTGTTATTTTCTCTGCGAGGTCCATCTGGCCAAGAAGCTTCTCTTCCATTGTAGGCAATATCTTGTAGGCTGAGCAGATCACTCCTGAATTAATATCTGAAACTGGGTGTGTATAGCCCATCTCTTCATATTGCTTAGGTGTATTTAGAACATTATCGATCTGGGTTATCTCAACTTCCCAAGGATATTTATATTTCAGGCAGGCTTCATAAAATTCAAGAGGGTATTGCCATACTATGTCCATGCCGTGCACCTCATCATCAACTTCTCCGGGAACCAATAATGAAGTAAGTACAAGCGGCGCGTCCATTGTCCTGGAACCCCTTTTATCAGGAAGAAAAGACCTTGAGAAATTCAAAAGACCGTCCACCAGAAGTATTGCGCATGCTTCATCACCATCACAATTTCTCCTCATTGCTGCATGATATAAGGGGTGAGTAAACATGCCTTGTGTTCTGGAAAATCCTATAATACGCCCTATTGTGCCTGCTGAGGTGTGGGGAGCAAGCCCTATTATCAGGTGGCCTACTAAATCTTTTTTTGATTTCAGATTATAATATGCTGGAAGATTATACATCTTCTCGAGCAATTCGTCTGTAAAATTTGCAACCCTGAAAAGAACCTCATCTCCTGGCTCGTCTCCAGATTCCTGTGAAGCTGGTAATATGATGTCCTGTGGTTTGAGCTCAAGTATCTGGTTTTTATCTGTGAGTTGTTTTCCGGATATGTCTTTATCATATCCCAGCTCTATAAGCCTGTCAACACTGGTGCCAATCTCTTTAGGCTTGAAGTGTGTGATAGGAAGCTCTATCATATCATATCTTGTGGTGCCGTCTTTGTTTACAAAAACATTATTTTTTGCTCTTAATATCCCTTTCATCAGATGCTCTGGAACGTGGCTCTTATTGCTTGTGCCCCTCACGCCTTTAATCAGATCTGGAAATATGCTAAGTTTCGCTTTCTGGAGTGTTTTCTCAAAAAGAGAGTTAATATCTATGTCTTTTCTCCTGTATTCGTTCACATAAGGATGGCTGCACTTTTTATCTTTATCAAGCAGCCCGCATTTTGCACAATAGAATTTTTGGGATGTCCTTCTACCACAATCCTCACAAATTGAAAATATTGTCTCTTTTCTGCAATTATCACAGAAAAAGACAGGAAATTCTGCAGATATTTTTCTTGCTTCTAGCGCTGATTGTATGCTCCTGAGCCTGCCTCCTTCACTGCCAACTGGAAAAAGAAAATGTGGACTTCCAGAAAGCTTTCTCATTTTTGCTTTTTCAGGCCTGCCCATCCTCGCACCAATAAATATCCCTGCCTTATCCATTATCTTTAATCCGATCATCTTTTCAAGAAGAACAAGAACATCTTTGTCCTCTTGATTTTCGGAAATAGGCCCCTTAATAAACAGTTCATAGATTGTCTCTGCATGCTCGCCTTCTATTACAACAAATTCGTTATTGACAAGGAGGTGGGGAAGACCTATCTTCTCTAAGCTGCGTTTCTCAGGTTCTGAGACCTCGACTATTATCTTGAGGATTTTCTTGTTTTCCTCTTTGAATTTTGCATTCTTCAGCCATGTGATAATAGAAAACAGTTCTTCTCTTGAAATGTTTTTCCAGTAATAAGTATAATCCGGATGTAGTGGTATGTTGAATTTTCTTGATATCAAAAAAGCTAGGCGCGATGAGATTTTTATTGATAATGGATTCCTGAACAGATCTGAAATGCTGTCTTTGTTCACGCTTAGCATTTCTGCTATCTTCTCTGTGTTAAGTGTCCCAAACAGGTTAACTGAAGATTTTTCAAAATCCCGTATCCACCATTCCTGACAATAACCTGGAGGAACAAGCTTATGGCCGTTCTCGGAAAAATCACCATAATTAAACAATATATCTCCTAGAAACAATATCTCTTTTATGTCGTCATTGTTTATTCTGGAACTGGAGTTGTCAAGCTGTTTCACTGTCCCATTCTTAAATTTTATAATCGGGCCATCTATTGTATCGCAGGGAACGATTGCTGCGGCTTTTCCTGGGCGTTCTAATTTTAACTGGGTTCCTGTAGCTATATATCTGTTCAGAATGTACATTGTCTGAGGATGGATTGCTGCGGCTGCCAGGCCTGTTGTCCTTGTCCTGCCGTATCTGAGCCTCAGGCCGCCAAATCTCATAGGAAAAGAAAGGACAGGCCTTCCTGCAACCAAGTCTTTTATATATGTGTAGTTAGGACTTATTTTATCTGCCTCTTTTTTTAACTCTCCTTTTGCTTTTGCTCTTTTCTGAATTTCTAAGAAGTCTGAAAGAAATCCCCAATCCAATCCAAACTCTTTCCCCCATTTCCTGACCTGCTTGTTGAGTTTTGGGGCTTTTTGCGCTATGCCTTCTGCAACCACAAGGCATACGCCCCCCCTTAACCTGTTTGTCTCTATCCTGTCAAGATCCTTGTAGTTTGAGACTTCATATTCTTCTGTCGGATCGCCGTTTATTTCAATCGGAATGTTTTTTAGGAGAAATTCAAGCTCCTGTTCAGATGGAAGATATTGCAGGTTTGTGACACGCTCATGATAATCCCGTATTTCTGTGATAACTCTCTTCACTTCCTTTTCGCCGGGATCATACCTTTCAAAACCTGTCTTCATACGGACATAGTCTGCTATTATAACTGAAACTGCTTCTGCTGTGCCTCCTGCTGCTCTTATAGGCCCTGCATAAAATGCAGAGAGATATTCCTTTCCATCTCTTCTTTTTTTTATCTTAAGCTCTATAAACCCTTCTAAAGGAGCCGATATAACACCAAGAGTTATATATGCCAGCCCAACCCTAACCCCTGTTTCAAGGGCTTTCTCTTTTGTCGAAAACTTAAAAAAATTTTCAGAAGCAACTTCCTCAGCTATCTTCAAAGCAACTCTCCAATCAAGCAGCCCAAATTCTTTTTCCAGCTTATGGATGCGTTCTGCAACACCAGAACCCATTATTTCGGGAACTACTGCACTTATCAATCCTTCAACTCTCTGGGCTATGCCTTTCACAAGGGGGATATCTACTTTGTTGTCTGGATCATATCCTTTTTTTCTTGCTTCGTTGCATAATTTATAAGCTGATCCTACTTCTTCCTCTATCTTTCTGAAATACTCTTGTGTCTTTTCGGAAGCTATCATTTTACTCGAAATTAAGGATTTTTGTTTTTCTTGTGCTAAGATCTACATATATGGCTCTGGCAGGCTGCGGCACAAGCCCTCTCTTCTCCTGATAAGGTGTCTGTGATATCCAGCAGGAGCAATTGAGCAAAGTTACATTCCTGTAATTCTTAACTGATGCCCTGTGTATGTGGCCGGTCACAAAAAAATCAGGAACTGTCTTTATCGTGAGCGGGTCTTCTCCATATCCCAGCTGGTTCTGTGTCGAGCCGTGGGTCGGAGCAAGATGCCTTTTTTTCAGTAAGTAGACCATAATGTTTTCTGTCTTTTCAAGTCCGCCGCTCTGCCTTAAGGATTCAATGTTATTGGAATAGAAGGGAAAAGAAAACCCATGATATATCAATACATCAAAACCAGAAAATGTTTCTGTCTTTGAAATATTAACAGTGCTGGGGTTTGATACAAAGTAAATATTTCCTAAATCATAAAGCTCCTCTACCATCTCCCTCGGAAGAGGCGGCTGGGGTTCTGCAACCCTAAGAGAATCGTGGTTTCCCGGAGCGATGATAATGTTTATGTGCTTTGGCACTTTTTTCATATATTCTGTAAATATTTTGTATTGCTCAAATATGTCTGTCTGCTCAAGTTCTGTCTCCTGGCCCGGGAATATACCAATACCATCCACTAAATCTCCAAGTACAAAGAGGTATTTTATCTTATTAACTTCTTCTTTTTGCGTTTCTGTCCCGACATCTCCTCTTATCCATTCAATGAATTTCTCAAACCTATCCCTCATAAATGACTTCGAACCTATGTGGAGGTCGCCTATGAAGACCGCGGCTTCTTCTTTTTCAGCTTTTTTAAACTCTTTATTTAGAGGAACATCCGGAAGGATTATCTTGTTGATAAAAACAATTCCATTGCCCTTTGCGCCTGAAACG
>JAFGSP010000174.1 GCA_016934775.1 Candidatus Woesearchaeota archaeon
AATAAGTATATGGTGGCTGAACACTTTCTCTCCGGGAAGGAAAATATCAACATCAAGCATTTTTGAGCCTGATCTGAGTTTTCCAACATATAGAGGGTTGCCGGGCCTTGTCAGGAATGCAAGATCCTCTTTTTTTACTTCTCTCACATGAGAGAATATATCCGGCAGTGATTTAGATGAATGCGCCGAACTCCCTGTTAGCGTAATCAGGCTCTTGAGAACAGCGAGATTATAATTTCTGAGCTTCTCATCCATAAAATATATATCTGAGGCTTCTTCCTCCATCATCATGCCTGATACCAGCTCAAGACTTGATGAAGACAGCTGAGAGCCATATATGAGATCATATGCCTGCAAAAGGTATTTTTCAGATCCGTTTTCAGCAATCATCAGTTCTCCGAGCTCAATCGGGTCAGCATGCTTCTGCCTTACCTGTATCTCCCCGAACTTCCCTGAGATGATCATACCTTTAGACGACATATAAAAGTAGAAGAATTGGTTTTATTTAAAGATTGAGTAAAGCGAAAAAAATAAAACGAAAACAAAAAGTCTCTGACTTATCTCCTTCCCCTGGCCATAACTGCCCTGGAGACATCTCCCTGCTTGTCCACAAAATACAGGTAACCTGCTTCTTTGCTGACACCGACAGATTTAACTTTCTCTGTTCCCATGGAGCCTTTTGCTCTTCCGCCTCTTGACATCTTTGCCCTTGAGACATCTCCGTTCTTATCTACAAAATATAGATATCCTGTTTCTTTACTAACACCTGCTTTAGCAACTTTTTCTGCCATTTTTTAACCTCCGTTCCGGGAGAAACTCCTATATGATAAAACAAATTTTCCCCCCTCTCGTCTATAAATAGAGGATGCGAATATATAAATTTTTTGGTAATCTCGTCGATAAACACCCAAGTTTGTTATTAAAATTTACAGCCAAAACAAAAAAATTTATAAAGAATTATGCTTTTCAAAGCAATAATAAGATTTCTTAGGTGAATGTTTAAAATGAAAAATGAAGTTTTGAAAACAGGGACAACAACTGTAGGTATTGTTGCCAAAGATTGCATTATTTTAGGAGCAGATAAGAGAGCCACTGCTGGAAATTTCATCGCTGGAAAAAAAGTTGATAAGATCCAGCCTGTATCTGACAAGATGGCCCTGACCACTGCAGGCAGTGTCTCAGACATCCAGCTGCTGGTTAAACTCATAAAGGCTGAACTAAGCCTGCGCGAATTAAGGACAAACAGGTTCAACAAAGTCAGCGAAGCTGCTAACCTTGTTGCAGGCCTTGTATACAGCAGCATAAGGAGGATGTCCATGATTCCGGGGATTGTGCACTTCCTGTTTGCAGGCCATGATGAGGAAGGCGGACTGAAATTATACGATATTTTCCCTGACGGCTCAATATCTGAAGTTGAGGACTTTGTTTCCTCAGGATCAGGCTCCATGTTCGCGTTTGGTGTGTTTGACTCACAGTATAAGAAAGATATGACAAAAGATGAGGGTGTTGATCTTGTAATAAGGGCGATTAATTCTGCGCTTCAGAGAGATTCAGCTTCAGGAGACGGTCTGGACGTCGTGGTAATAGATAACAAAGGAGTCCATAAGGTCATGACAAAAGACCTTAGGATTAAGGCAATCAAATAAATAATTATAATTTAATTTTTTTAAATAAACAAAAAGGTGTATTCTTTATGAGTGAAATATTGGATGAAATTCTGAAAGATTTGCCAGAAGGCATGATTAGCGACGCTGGCTTTGAAGGAGCCAACATTGTGCTGTATACAAAGGACAAGGACTTTTTTCTTGACAACAGCGGAATGATTAGGGAGATAGTAAATAAGATCAAGAAACGGGTAGAGCTCCGGCCGGACCCTGCTATCACAAAAGACAGGGAGTATGCTGAAGCTGAGATAAGAAAAATAATACCTGAAGAATCTGTAATTGATCAGATAATCTTTGACCCCCAGAGGTCAACTGTGATAATCGAAGTTGAAAAACCAGGGGTAGCTATAGGAAAACAGGGTGAAAATCTCAAAGAACTGAGACAGAAGACACTATGGGTGCCTGTGATAAAGAGGACGCCTGCCATAAGATCCCAGATAATAGAGAATATCAGGTCTGTACTTTACCAGAACTCTGACTACAGGCGTAAATTCCTAAATAAAGTCGGCCAGAGAGTCTATAATGGGTGGCTCAGGCAGAAAAAAGAAGAATGGATCCGTGTGACTTATCTTGGAAGCGGAAGGCAGGTCGGAAGGAGCTGCCTTTTTGTACAGACCCCTGAATCAAGAGTCTTGATAGATTGCGGAGTAGATGTAGCTGATGACAAGCATGCTTATCCTATGCTTGAAGCTCCTGAATTCAACATCAATGAACTGGATGCTGTAATCATAACGCACAGCCATCTTGACCATTGCGGATTCCTTCCCTATTTGTTCAAGTTCGGATATAAAGGCCCTGTATACTGCACTGAACCGACAAGAGATGTGATGTCTCTTATGCTGCTTGACTATGTGAAAATCATGAGATATGACGGCCAGGAGCCGATATTCACAAGTGAAGAGATAAAGGAGATGGTCAAGCACACAATAACATTGGACTTTGAAGAGGTCACAGATATCACTCCTGATGTCAGGCTTACATTATACAACGCAGGCCACATCCTTGGAAGCGCTATGGTGCACCTCCATATTGGAAACGGGCTCCATAATATGGTATACAGCGCAGACATGAAATTCGGAAAGAGCGTCATGCTAAGCCCTGCTGCAACATCGTTTCCAAGGCTCGAGACATTGATGCTAGAAGCTACATACGGAGGAAAAGAGAATATACTTCCTTCGAAAAAAGACATGTATATCTATCTTAAAGATGTGATCAACGAAACCACAAAAAAAGGAGGAAAAATCCTGATTCCTGTATTAGGTTCAGGAAGGGCACAGGACCTTCTGATAATGATAGAAGAGCTTGTCAGGACAAAAGAGATAGAAAAAGTCCCTGTTTTCATAGACGGGCTTGTCTGGGATATTACAGCAATCCATACTGCTTATCCCGAGTTCCTGAACAGCGCCATAAGGAAACAGATTTTCCACAAGGACAACAATCCTTTCCTCTCTGACATATTCAAAAGAGTAGGCTCAGGCAAAGAAAGGCAGCAAGTTATTGAAGAGACTGGCTCATGCATTATTCTGGCGACAAGCGGTATGCTTGTTGGAGGGCCTTCTGTTGAGTACTTAAAGGCTTTTGCTGACAATCCTAAAAACAGCCTGATCTTCTCATCATACCAGGGTGAAGGATCACTTGGAAGGAGGATACAGAATGGTGAGCGTGAAATCTTGTTTAGGAACGGAAACAAGCAGGAGATATGCCAGATAAAGATGGATATCCATAAGCTGGAAATATCAGACCACAGCGACAGGAAAGAACTGGTCAATTTTGTTGGAAGGTGCAATCCCAGGCCAAAGAAGATAATAATCAACCACGGCGAGAATTCAAGATGTCTGGATTTAGCGAGCTCTCTGCACAAGATGTACAGGGTAGAGACCACTGCGCCGAGGAATCTAGAGGCTGTCAGGTTGAAATAAATAAAGGTATAGCTAGACATTTGGGGTATTATCAGCAAGATAGCTGGCAAGTTCCCAAATGCGGTCTGAATTTGCATTTTTAAGAGAGTCATTATCTAAGCCTTCAATCCCGCAATAAGTGTAAACATCCTGAAGTTGAACTGGAGATAGATAAGGAAATAATGAATCTCTGTGACCTAAGATAAGTTCTAAATCCGCACTTCCATCAAGTAGAATAGGACTGATAAGTTCCTCAGATGAACCATCCGAAATAACTTCAAAATAAGAAAAAGCTCCTCTTTTATTATTCAGGAAATCAACTCTTTTCCCGACCGCATATAAGAACATAAACAGAGAAAGTGGACCAACATTACACATATCTGGTTCACCAAAGATATTCTTCGTGTCAGTTGCTACGAGATAATCTACAGCTTTATATGCTAATTCTCTCTCATCCATGATAAATCAATGGAAACTCGTCCTATTTAAATATATGACTACTTTATAGTACTAAAAACCGTAAGATTTATAAAGGGTAACTACTTCATAGTACTAAAATGGAACTAAAAGCAGTCATCATTGTGCTTTGCGCTTTCAGCCTGGGCATTTTCAGTACGATTGCAGCTAGTTATTACTATCCTATTTTCACATCTGAAAGGCCTGCTTCTACAACAACCACATACGTGATTGCGAACGAAGACACGCTTGAGGATGACAGTAATATCATAACAAGAGTACTCGGCCTGGACAGTGAGGAAAAGATATCTCCTTATGACCGGATTGGCGAAGAGAATATCCATGTCTATCATGATCAAGTCGTAATCAATATACAGAATGCTCAATGGGCCAGATTTTCAGACACAAACAGCATGGACCCTGTAATCGATGACGGCGCAAATGCAATTGAGATAATACCTGAAAAACCGGAAGAAATCCATGCAGGTGATATAGTGTCATACCAATCAGAATATGCAGAAGGCACAATTATCCACAGGGTCATCGAGACTGGCTATGATGAGAAAGGATGGTATGCCCTGATGAAAGGCGACAACAATCCAAGGCAGGATCCTGGAAAGATAAGGTTCTCACAGATAAGAAGGCTCGTAGTGGCCATAATCTACTAGGTGATTTCTCATGAAGTATCTACAAATTATACTCGGAGGATTAATATTGCTCATCACACTGTTGACGATATTCAGATAGAGCAATTTATTTCATAAAATATTCTTTTAAACTATTATCTACGTGAGAGGATTCTCCTCTCACACTCTCCTGTCGCACAACACATTCGGGATGGTGCGGAAGGGCAGAGCCCTTCTGCTAAGTTAATTCAATAATAATATTTAAAAAGAACTGGTTATTTTTACATTCTGAGAGGCTAGACCGGGGTGCTCGTCCTGCCCTGTAACCTTCAACGGACGTATGTCGGGGTCGAAGTCCGAGGAGAGGTATCTTCATCATGTACTGGTCTTGGCCCGTACAATGAGATCCTGTCCTGTTTGACTGGCTTTTTTGAGAACCGTATCAGGCGGGGAACCGAGCAGTACTAATCAATTATGCCGGTGCTTTCAGGGTCGCGGGATTAAGGAAAGGTCAAGGCAAACCATTATATGGTGAGTTATCCATCTTCGGACGCGCTTCTCCCTTTTTTCTTCATAACTTATTTCCTCACAGCCACAGTACTCGGGCTTCTTCTTCCCACAACAGGCCCATCTCCGACTTCAAGACCTGCTTTCTCCAGGTTCTGCCTGATTTTTTTCGCGTAAGAATAAGTGGCCAATATAGCGCCTGGATTCATCCTGTCTGCTACATCAGAGAGGAATTCAACAGCCCAAAGCTCTGGGTTTTTTGAGGGAGAGAAAGGGTCAAGAAATACTGCATCGAATCTCTGGCTAAGTGTTTTTATTGTGTCAACAGCATTTCCAATCTTTATCTTTAGGAATATGTTCTTATCCTCATATGAATAAGCATTGTTTGCGGGATCATACTCAAGGCCGTTCAGTATGCCATAATGCTGCAGTTTTGGCTTCAGTGATCTGAGCTCTTCAAGCACAGTCTTATCTTTCTCCAAAGAAAATATCTCTATCTCGCAGCTCTTGTTAGAATTCATTGCCTCATCTATAGCAGCTATTGCATTATATCCAAGGCCGAATCCTATATCAAGTACCCTGAGATGGCCCTTTTTCGCCATCTCCCTGATCCTGCAGGGCCTTACATATTTCTCGAATGCTTCCTCAACAGCGCCTGATTTAGAATGATAGAATTCATCATAGTCTGGATTTCTTAATGTTTCTGAGCCATCCTCAGTGATTAGCTTTTCCATGCAACCGAAGAATCAGGATAGGTATTTAGAGTTTATGTAAATAGATGAAGGAAAAAGCTGCCGAAACTCAGGAAAATAATAACATTGCTCACAAACCCCAAAACATGCTCAAAAAGAATCTCATGAGGAGCAACGTCCAGGGCGACATTGATGACAAGGCCTATTGCAAATCTAATTGTAACAAGGATTACTCCAAAAACAACAAAGTCCATGAAGGGCAGCTTCCACATCGCATAATTTATTGCCAAAGTCAATAAGAGAGAAATAAAAGTGTCTTTATCAAGCCTGGCTGTGTACATGTCAACAAACAACGTGGGAAGTAGAAGCATGATGGCTGCATAAGGAAAACCCATCAGCCTTGTGATGAGAAGGCTGCAGAACACCTCCGGATCTGGATTGAATCTTATTGTAGGAATATTTGTCTGGTAGTTGACGATTGCTGAGAACATTGTCACAAAAAGGAACAACAGCAGCCTGTTTTTCGTCAGCAATATAAACAAGAAGATAGCTCCGATTATCACATAAAGCCCGATAATCGCTTCTTTTGAAAGGGGCTTTTTTTCCTTATATCTTTTATGCCTTTCATCTATTTCCGCCTCCCTCATAAATATATA
>JAFGSP010000175.1 GCA_016934775.1 Candidatus Woesearchaeota archaeon
GAACTGATTTTCAAAAGGCTGAAAGAAAAAGGCCTTATCTACCAAAAAGAGATAGAGCTAACTTACTGCGAGCATGATAAACGTTTTCTTCCGGACAGATTCGTAAAAGGCACATGCCCGAAATGCGGAGCAGCTGACCAGTACGGTGATGTGTGCGAAAAGTGCAATTCCGCCTACACTCCTGTGGATCTTATTGAACCTTATTGCGTCATCTGCGGAACCAAGCCTATCAGAAAGATGTCAAATCATTATTTTTTCAGGCTCAGCAAATTTTCTGATAAGCTGGAGAAATACCTTAAAGAGAATAAGAGGCTCCAGCCTGAGATAAAGAACCAGATACTGAACTGGGTAAAGGAAGGCCTTGAAGATTGGAACATATCAAGGGACGGTCCTTATTTTGGCTTTAAGATTCCAGGAGAAGCTGAAAAGTATTTTTATGTATGGCTTGATGCACCTATTGGTTATATGGCGAGCTTTGCAAATTACATGAAAAAAGATGTAAAAAAAGCAGAGAAAGAATGGATTGAGTCTAAGATAATCCATTTCATAGGCAAAGACATAATCTATTTCCACCTGCTGTTCTGGCCCGCTGTGCTGATGGGGGCTGGGTTTGCTCCGCCTGATAATGTGGTTGTACATGGTTTCGTGAATGTCAACGGGGAAAAGATGTCTAAATCTAGAGGGACTTTTATAACAGCTGAAGATTTCAGGAAGATGGCACCTCCAGAATACCTGAGGTATTATTTCGCCTCTAACCTCACACATACTATGACAGATATTGACCTTGACCTTGAGAATTTCATGGCCAAGTCAAACAATGAGCTGGTGGCTAATATAGCAAATTTTGTGTACAGGACACTTAGTTTCATCAACAATAACTATGACTCCAAGCTGGGAAAAGCAAGGGATGATATGCTGCTGAAAGACATAATTGACAAATCAGAGCTGATAAGAAGGGCATACGGAGAGTTCAATTATAGAGAAGCTGTAAGGCTGATCATGGAGATAAGCTCAGAAGGAAATAAATATTTCCAGAACAATGAGCCATGGACTCTTATCAAAGATAACAAAGAAGAGACTCTTAAGGTTTTGACAGACTGCGCGAATATAGTCAAGGTCTTGGCAATCGTGATGAAGCCCATACTGCCTGTGTTCTGCAAAAGCATAGAAGAGCAGCTCGGAATTAAAGAGCAGAACTGGGATGATTTAGGTAATAGGATCGAGAACAAGAAGATCGGGACTGCTAAGATAGTGATGAAGAAGATCGAAAACATGAAAATAGAGGCTCCTGCACCAAAAAAAGAGAAAAAGGAAGAAGAACCTTTTGCTAAGCTGAACCTGAAAGTAGCCAAAATAAAAAGCGTATCTGAGCATTACAAGGCAGATAAATTATTGCTGATAAATATTGACTTGGGCAATGAGACAAGGCAGATCGTTGCCGGATTGAGACCTTATTATCCAGATCCACAAGTTCTTGTGGGAAAGCACATTGTTGTTGTTTCTAATCTTGAACACGCCAACCTGCGCGGAGAGATCTCTCAGGGCATGCTTCTTGCAGCCGAGACGCCTGATGTGAAAACAGTAGAAGTTGTTGAAGCCCCTAACTCAAAGCCTGGCGACCAGGTGTTTGTCGAAGGCATAACCCCGCACGTGGCTACTATCAAGTTCGATGAGTTCATGAAAGTAGACCTCTATGTAGAAGGCCATAAAGTAATGTATAAAGGGAAACAGCTTCAGTCAAAGAAAGATAAGCTGAAAGTGAAGGGTGTTGAGAAGGGGAAGGTTAGGTAGAGTGAGACAAGTATAAACAAAAATAAAGAAATAAAAATTGTGTTACTTTTTATTCAGTCCTTTTTTTCCTCAGGAGCGTATAAACCCTTTGAGGACATCTTTTTCTTCTTCACTTCTTCAAGTAGGTCACCGCGAGAAACTCTGGGGTTTGAATACATTGCTGCAAGATTATATCCGGCCTCTGCTGCTACTGATGTATCAATCTCTGTATCTTCAGGTTCGTTTAAATCAAGATAGCTTTGAAAATCATGCCTATTCAACACAAATTCTCCAAGCGATTTTCGGAAATTTGTATCTGATTCAGGAAGCAGCTTTTGCTGCAAACCTCCAAGCCTTGCTGCTGCCATTCCTTTTGATATATACTTTCTTAACAAATATACTGCGCCTTCTTCTCCAGTAATATCTCCTTCATTTATTTTTTGGCCAATTTCCTGCAATAATTCTTCACCTTTCTTCTTACCGACAGAAGGAGCTGCAGCATTAAGATAAGGCATTAATGCCCCTAAAACAAGTTGATAATTGCCCTTGTCCGCAGAAGAAATTCCAAGATTTGTGCCATGGAATATTGCAGAAGCTAATCCAGCCATATATTCCTGAAGAGTCTCTGGAGTGAAGCCATCATCTGCCTTATTTTTATTAACTGTTTCTTCCAGTTCTTTTATCCTGTCTTCACGTTCTTTATTTTCTTTTTTCAGTTCTTCAGAAACTTTGTCTTCTAGATTCTCTGATAACTTTTTGCCTTTTTGTGCTAATGCCCTAAGCACGCCGACTGTATCATAAGCTCTTTCATGCACATCTTCTTTTGCTATAATGCCTTGTACCAAATCATATAATTTATCAAACTCACCATCAGCCATTAGATC
>JAFGSP010000176.1 GCA_016934775.1 Candidatus Woesearchaeota archaeon
AGGCGTGAAGCACATCTTCAGAAGGAAAAATTTTATGAGATACCCTATAAACCCCTTCTCCAACCACTTAGGGTTTGTCAAATACATCCCAGAGCAGGAAAAGACCCTGTTCCTCCACATGCATATCGGAGGGGTCACTGGAAGGAACCTCACCTATCTGAAAAGCCAGCACCTGCTTGAGCATAGAAGAAAAAAAGGATTTTTCTACATACCAAGCCCAGAGGATGAGTTCCTTGTGGTGGTGCTCCACGCAGTGCTCGATAGGAGCAAGATAAAGGAGGAGTACAGAAAGAGGATGGAAGAGCTCTTCTCAAGAAAGCTTGATAACGATTACATAACACAGACACTGTCAGAGGTTTTGGGGGATGATTATGCCAGGAGGGTGCTGGAGCTCATTAAAAGGAAGAGGTTTGCAGAGCTGGAAGGGCTGTCAACAGGGCTTAAGAAAGAATTCCTAAGAAGATACCCTAACAGACATCTCTGCCTCATGAGGGTTTACTGGCTCGGCGCACTATGGAAAGCCTGCTGGCTTCTGAAGAGCAAACCGCTGATATCATTCATAGGCATGGACGGGTCTGGGAAGACGACAGCATCGAATAATGTACTGGGCATATTAAAGAAAAACAATTTCAAAGTAACAAGGGTGTATACCGGAAGAGGCCGGAATAATCTGCTCCCGATACAGGCATTCGGTGCAGGATACAAAAAGATAGGAGGGAAAGGCAGCCTCGGCAAAGAGGAGAAAGGCAAAAAAAGATACAGCGTGATGCACACGCTGTCGGCGCCTGTTTTCGCCATGGACCTGTGGCTCAGGTATTTTTTCAGGATACTCCCATTGAGAAAGACAAACCATTTTGTGATAACAGACAGGTATTCGACAGACATACTGCTGATGAACAAGGTCCCGATGTGGCTCAAGAAGACCCTGTTCGCCCTCTTCCCAAAGCCGACGATAGTGTTCTACCTCTATAACCACCCAAAAGTTTTATATAAAAGAAAAATGGACCACCCGATCCATGACCTCTACAGGCAGGAGAGGATCTTCAGCATGATCAACAAGACTGTCAAGCCGTACAGAATCAGGACAGAAACTGAGGGAGATACTCATAAGAAGATTATGGGGGCGTTATTTGAAAATGAAAAAATCAGGCTGTAAAAAAGAAAGCGGGAAAAAAAGAATGGAAAAGCCATTGTATATTGCGCCAAGAACCCATCACTGGTGCATCGACACCACAGGAGAATCAGTTGATGCGGAATTTTTTCTCATGCCAAGCATGATATGGATAAAAAACTCAAAGATAAGGAACATCGTCGTTATAATCCCCACAATATTCAATGCATTCAGGCTTCCAAAAAGAGATATCTATATTGTTAGCACACTCACAGACATCCTGGTGGTCAGGATAAATAGAATTCTGACAGGAAGAAAGTCTGTGGTCGTTCATGTGCTATTCAGCGATTATTACAATAGGGAAAACCACAAAGGCATCAAAAGGAAATTCATGGACTGGGCCGCAGAGGTTGTTGATGCCGCAATCACCCCTGGAGAGATGCTGAAGAAGGAAATAATCTCAGGATTCGATATTCCTGTGGAGGTTAGCTATCACTACCCACGGGATGATAAGTTTTACAGGTCGAATGCTGATATGGAATCGAAGGATGTGATAAGCATAGGCATCAAGAGAGGGATGAGAAAAGGGACAGACATATTCTGTCAAGTCGCAGATAACCTCCCCCGACGTAATTTTTATCTTCTCGGGAACACAAAATACCTTTCTGAAGGATTCATGAGAAAAATCAGCACCATAAAAAATCTTACTCTGCCAGGCTATGTGGATCCGAGAGAATATGTTAAAAAAAGCACATTTTATCTCCTGCCTGGAAGGTATGATGCAGGTCCAATAGCTCTTACTGAGGCTATGGCCGCCGGACTCATCCCCATCGTGAGTAATATGTTAGGCGGGCAGGATCTTGCCCGGAAGGTCAGGGATGATCTTGTAATAGGATCGCTGAAAGCTGAGGATTACACAAAGAAACTGGAAGAGCTTATGCAGCTTGATGCCAAAGAGCTTGGGAAACTCTCAAGAAAAGCAAGAGAAACAGCTTTAGAATGGACAAGGGAGAGGGGGATGAGCGATTTCAGGATGAAGTTTGAAAAATTAATAACAACTGTGAACGCAAGAAAAGGGGAAAAACATGGCAAAACAAGATAAGAAGAACAAAAAAGAAAGCCTTGCTGTGCAGGCACTGAAAAAGCCAGGGGAGATAATCCCTTTCTTAATCATGAAGATGAACGGGATTCGGATGCGGATTGCAAAGAACTCCATATTCACAATGGAAAAAGAGCTTTCAATGTGTTCGCTCCTCCCGAATATGATGATTGATGAAATGCTGAAAATCTACAATCCGAAATCGGTGCTTGACATCGGAAGCGGAAGCGGAAAAGCCATTGACTATTTCCTGAAGAGGGGGGTCAAGGAGGTTATAGGTGTCGAAGGCTCTGAGATGGCGATAAGGCACGCAAAAAATAGGGGATTGATAAGAAGGCACAACCTCAACAACCCGTTGAATCTCAAGAGAAAATTTGACATTATCTACTCGTTCGAGTTCATCGAGCACATCCATGAAAAGTATGTTGAAAACATATTAAATACGTTTAGTAGACATTCTGATATCATAGTGATGACCGCTGCTGCTCCGGGAAGCCACGGACAGGGGCATTTCAACTGCCAGCCTCCGGAATATTGGATAGAGAAATTCGGGAAAAAAGGCTATGCCTACAACAAGAAGAATACAGAAAGGCTTAAGAATTGCAATGACATATTCGCTGACAACATACTGGTTTTTGAAAGAAAAAAAGGTGATAATTAATGGGGTCATCCTTAAATATCAAGATGGCAAAGAACATAATCACAACGATGAGATTCAGCGACCTGTTCAATTTCAGGAAGCTGTGGCTGTTCTGGAAAGTCAGGGATTACACTATGCTGGGATTTGCAAAGCTCTCTAACATATACGAGCTGTCAAAGCTTGCCGAGAAAAGAAACATCAAAGGCGCGTTTGTAGAGTGCGGGACATACAAAGGAGGAGGGGTTGCGGTCATGGCTTACAACTCCCACATGGCGGGATCGAAAAGGAAGATATGGCTGTTCGATTCGTTTGAGGGCCTGCCAGAACCGACAAAAGATGATGGTAAGAGAGTCATGAGCATCTATGGGAAAAATGCAAAGGATGCCGACATGTGCATCGCTTCTGTTGAGGATGTGAAAGAGATTTTTTTCAGGATATTAAAGCTTGATAAGAAAAATGTAGAGATAAGGAAAGGCTGGTTCAATGACACCCTGCCGAAGGCCAGAAAAGAGATTGGGGATATAGCGATACTCAGGCTTGACAGCGACTGGTATGAGTCTGAGAAGTGCTGCCTGGAGAACCTCTATGATAATGTTGTAAAAGGTGGCTTTGTGATCCTAGATGATTATAACACATGGGCGGGTTCAAAGAAAGCGCTTGACGAGTTCCTGAAAAAGAGAGGGATTAAAGCCGATATCATCATGAAGAAGATGTCTGTGACTTATTTCGTCAAGCCGTGAGGCTGTGAGGGATTCATCATCTCTAAATTAAACCTCACCTAAGAGACAGAAATCTCATTTCTGAAGTCTGGAATATCGCCTTAGATTGCTATAAAGCCTCATGTGCTCATAGCATATCCTTTTAGAATCGAACCGCCCTGCTGCTGATACGGCTTTGGCTGATATTTCCTTTCTGAGCCCTGCATCAGAGAGAACCAGATCAATATTTTGTGCTATGCTCAAATGATCCTTCGGCTTCGCCAGCAGAGCATTGAACCCGTGTTTTGCAATCCCATGCAATTCAGCAAGATCCGTGGTGACAACCGGCTTTCCGCAGGCCATGGCTTCCAGCAAACATGACGGGTTCGCTTCAGTAGATACCATGCTTGGATAAGGCAACACGACAACATCTGCAAGATGGATATAATCGACAAGGTTCACATCAGACGAAACCACAGAAACAATTCCTTCCGCTCCCTCTTCATGGATGATTTTATCATAATAATCCCTGTTGGAATCAAAGCTCGGGATGAGAATAAGGGTTATATCCTGCGATTTGATATGCCTTAATGATCTTATCAGAAATTCAACGCCTTTAAACTTGTTGAAGTGGCCATAATATAATATGACCTTTTTGCCTCGAAAACCGTATCTTTCTTTCAGAGAGCTAAGGGATTTCTTATTGGTTATAGGGACAAATTTCTTGAGATCTATCGGGGATTCTATCACAGATATCCGGTCAGCAGACACCCCGGACGAGACCAGCCTCTCCTTAGCCAGGTTATTAAGCACAATCACCGCATCCATCTTATTGAGCAGGATTGTTGATATGAAACCCAAAGCCTTGAAGGCTGAGATGCTCTTTATAGTATGCACAAAAACCGAGTTTTTGCTGTAATACCTGAATACCAAAGTCCTTAATGCAAGCATTGGGGATGAGCTGAATCCATGGACAACATCCAATTTGAGGCCTTTGCAATACCTATTATAACTCTCGACCGAAGCAAAAACATGGGTGAAAACAGCTTTGAAAAAAGGCACCGCCTTGTAGAAAGGTGTGAATGCATGAATCTGTGCAAAGCGCACGATAGTGGTCCTGCTGAATTTCTCAAGCTTTGGCTTATTCCGGATATTCCCTGTAAATATGTAGACCTTATTGTTCTTATCCTTGGCCAGCTCTGTGCTCAAGAGCCTCATTGTTATATTCCCTGCTTCATTTCTCCCAGGCTCGTATGAAGTCGGCAAAAGTGCGATTTTCAGCATCATAAAAATAAATAAGAAAGATTTATAAATCTTTTTGCAAAAAAGGGGGAGATGGCTAATCTGAGATTCAGCAAGAAAGAGGAGTTCCTCGAGAAATACGAAAAAGATGCTGAGACCTATGACCAAGAGAGATCGCTTGACTATGAGGGCAGGAGGGTGGATGAGGTCCAGACAGAGCTCATATACAGCCTGATTAAGAAGAACAGGTGCAGGAAGATCCTTGAGGCCGGGTGCGGCACCGGGCGTGTCCTTCTGCCCCTTGCGGAAAAAGGGCTTGAGTGCCACGGGTTCGACCCATCGAGGAACATGCTTGCCCAATTCAGAAAGAAAATGGCTTCCAAAAAACTCGGCGTTAAACTAAAACAAGGCGATATCGAGAAAATCCCTTACAAGGACAACACTTTTGACTGTGTATTTACAATGCACGTGCTGATGCACCTCCCGACAGGATATAAAAAAGCATTCAAAGAGATGTATAGGGTAACAAAAAAAGGAGGGTTGGTTATTTGTGATTTTCCAAACAAGGATTCAATGTGGACAAAATTAGCTTTGCTAACAAACCCTAAAAAGAAAAGAACACAATTGTTTAAAATCAATGAATTAAAAAAATTCTTTAAAAAATATGAATATAAAGTAACAGGATTGTTCTCTTATGCAAGAACATTCTACAAAATCCCCATATTAAGAAATGTTTTCTCGTTTCTCGACAAGAATCTGCCGCTGCCTATAAGATGCAGAACCCAATTGATATTTATCGTGAAGAAGAGATAATTTTTTTGTATAGATTTTCGTATTCTTTAAACATTTTTTCTTGATTGTAATAATTTACTATCCTCATCCTTGCTTTTTTCCCTAATTTAGCCCTTAACTTGGGTCTTTCTGCCAGATATTCGATTGCTTTTACAATATCCTTAACAGAATAAGGCTTTACATAAAATACAGAATTTCCGCAGATTTCTCTTAAATGAGGGAGGTCTGAGGTTATTACCGCTCTTTCGCAAGCCATTGCTTCAAGCAAAACAAGGGGTGTGGCAATTGCGCCTATAGGGTGCCGATAGGGCAAAATAACGATGTCTGATTTATTGTATTCTTCGACGATATCAGTTATTAGTCCATGAACTTTAATCTTATTATCTTTCTTTTCTATGTATGTGATAATTTTAGGGTTAATGTTTGTTGAAAATATAATTTTAGAATATATGCTCGAATCTAGTTTGGAAAAAGAGCCGATAACCTCCAAAAATCCCTTATCTGGAGTTGGGTGGCCGAAGTATCTTATGTTCAGTTTATTATTTCTTCTCTTAACATCAATTTGATTGTGTTTTTCTATATTAATTCCTTGTCTTATTACAACACTATTTTTTAGCTTAAGTTTATTTTTCAGCCACGTGCTGGGAAGAACAACAACATCTATTTTGTTCAGAAAAT
>JAFGSP010000177.1 GCA_016934775.1 Candidatus Woesearchaeota archaeon
AACCAGATCTTTCCTTTCATCAGTTCGACAAGGCCCTTGCATATAGACAACCCAAGGCCGGAGCCCTTGACCTTCCTAGTCAATGAAGCGTCTGCCTGGTAGAACCTTGAGAATATCTGGCTCTGCCTGTTTTTAGGTATGCCTTCGCCCGTATCCTTCACCGAGAACTGGACATAGTTTCCTTTTTTCCTGGCATCAAATGTGATCGTGCCGCCTACTTTCGTGAAATGGGTTGCGTTGACTAGGAGGTTCCTTATCACCTGCAGCAATCTCTCAGGGTCTGCCTTGACTTTAGGGATATTTTTCTCAATAGTAAAGGCTGGCTTTATCCCGCATTCCTTGATAACTTGTGTCATGTTCTCTTCTATATCTTTGAATATGTCCTTAGTATCAACTTCCTTAACATCAATATCCAGTTTGCCCAGGCTCAATCTGGATGAGTCCACCAGATCAAGTATTAAACTATAAAGCCTGTTTGTGTTATCATTTACAAGACTGAGATAATGCTTCTGTTTCGTCGTGTCTTTCATAACTTCTTTGGTGTTGAGAAGCTGCGCAAACCCTTTTATGCTTGTAAGAGGAGTCTTAAGCTCATGAGCGGCTATGGAAATGAACTCGTCTTTTTCTTTGTCAAGGTTCAAAAGTTTTTGATTTGCCTCTTCAAGCTCCCTATTAATCCTGAAAGTCTCTTTTTCTTTATTAGTAAGGTTATCTATCTTGTTCCTGATCTCAAAAATCATTGAATTGAATCCTCTTGATAGGATTCCTATCTCATCTTTTCTTTCAACAAGTTCTTTTCTGACTGTCTTATCAAATTTATTTTGTGAGGCGATATCTTTTGCCAAGTCTGTCAACTCAGACAACGGGCCGGTCAGTTTTCTAGAAAAAGTCAGTGCATAGAACAGACAGCCTATAGTTGCAACTATAAAAATGGCAATACTCATAATTATGCTTAGATTATTTGTCCTGTCCATATATAGTTGAAGTTGTTCTGAGTATGAAAGCTCTTCTATCACAAGCATTGCGGTGTTTTCTACTATAAACTCGGTCCTGGGATAGACATATTCATACTGAGATATAGCATATATCAGGTCTCCACTTGAAACAGCCTGGATGCCTTGATCACATCTTGAAACAAGGGATTTCACTGTATTTTTTAATCCTAAATAACGTATTTTGCTATCTTCATTAACAATAATCTTATCAAGTTTCAGAAGTGTATCATAAATTTCCTCTCGAAGAGCAGTGTATGCCTCAATCCTTACCTTGCTGTTTGGGCTATTGACAACATTAAAATAAGCCTGGACATATTCGGGCATGATCTCTGAAAGAGTATTCTCAAGTATAAGGTTTTCAGTGATTTGCTTGTACTCCTGGACTATCCTGAAATGCAGAACCAGGAAATAAACATTGATAGAGATAAGGACCAGCAAGATAAGGAGATAGGATAAAACCAACCTGAATCTAATTGAAGATATCTTTTCTTTGAAACTTTGCTTATCCTCCCCCATCATGATTCACACTGAAAAGAAAATTTAAAAATTAAAAACTTATTTTGGCGGCCTTTCAGCCTCTGGCACGTTCTGATAGACTTCCTCGTAAGGCTGGAAACCGTCTTTGATCACTGTTTCCATCATATTATCCTTTGTGACTCCCACAACATCCAGCAGGTATGAGGGAACATCTATCTTTCCGTTGTTGACAACCTGGTTTGTCTCGACAGCTTCTCCTTTAGCAACAGCGACTGCCATCTCTGCCGCCTTGTCTGCAATACTCTTCAATGGCTTATACACTGTTACTGTCTGTTTGCCTTCGACTATCATCTGGCACGCTCCTAATGATGCATCCTGGCCTGAAACAGGGACCTTGCCGTCAAGACCGAATTCTTTCAGGGCCTGCACAGCTCCAAGAGCAGTGCCGTCGTTTGCAGCGACCACTGCATCTAAAGTCTTGTGCTCATCAAGGTAAGCTTTGAGCTGCCTGTAGGCCTCTTCTGATTTCCATCCATCGTTAAATACATCTAATACAAGATTGATATCGCCGCTGTCTATTTTCGGCTGCAGGACATTGAATGAGCCTTCTTTCACCAGGAAAGCATTGTTGTCTGTCGGAGAACCTCCGAGATATGCAAAGTCGCCGCTGCTTACCACATCAACGACACCCTGGGCCTCATATTCGCCGACTTTCACATTGTCAAAGGAGATATAATAGTCAAGGTCAGAGTTCTTGATAAGCCTGTCATACGCAATGACTTTAATCCCTGCATCATGCGCTTTTTCAACTATTGCTGCTGCCTTTTCACCGTCATGCGCAACAATCACTATTACATCAACACCTTGCAGGATCAGGTTCTCTGCCTGGGTCTCCTGCACATCGGAATCCAGATCTGCGGATACAAAGACAACAGATGCCCCAAGCTCTTCTGCTTTTTCCATAAACAAATCCCTGTCTCTCTGCCATCTCTCGACACGCAGGTCTGCCATAGAGAAGCCGATCACTATTGGATCCTCTGCTGGTGCTTCATTCTCGTTTGTATTGTCTGTGCTCGGCGTGCAGCCTGAAAAACTCATAACAACAAATAAACTCAATATCAATATCAGAACTCCCTTCTTCATCCTAAATTACCTCCATTTTTTATTAAGATTAAGTTGAATAGCTGGATTTATATATGTTTCCATTTCAATAGTTTGTGTCACAATTAAAATATAGGCATTAATGCCAGTTATGATTTTGGTGATGAATCATGAACTGGCAAGAGATTAATGCCC
>JAFGSP010000178.1 GCA_016934775.1 Candidatus Woesearchaeota archaeon
GGGCATTAATCTCTTGCCAGTTCATGATTCATCACCAAAATCATAACTGGCATTAATGCCTATATTTTAATTGTGACACAAACTATTCATTGAGCCTTCTTTTTAATTCATCCTGAATTAACTCTGCAGCACCTGAGAGAGGATAATGACCAAAACTATCAGGTTCCTTTGAAATATCAATAATATATCCTTTTTCATTTAAGGTATGTTTTTCAGAATCTCCTTTCATAGCTTCTGCAGTTATGATCATATAATAACCACTACTTGTAATTGAATGGTTAATTCGCATTGTCAATGTATCAATCATGTGTTGATAGACAATATCAAAGTCTGGCACAACCTCAGGTATCAATATACAATCAGCAGATCCGCCAATACCTCCAATTACTGCCGTATGACCAACATATCTACCGAACACCTGTAGAATTCCAATACGGTTGTGTGACAAATTTGTTGTTTTCAATTCTGTCAACTTTTCCTTTATACTATTCACAGAAGAATCAACACCAACACTGTACGGCTGCAAATCAAAATCCATTGTTTTTGGAGCATGCACGATCTTCAGTCCATTCTGTGCAAGATTCACTGCAACGCTGCCTGTATCATCTCCACCAGCAACAATTATTGCATCAATCTCATGTTTTTCTAAACCCTGATGGATTCTTTCATATTTATTAGGATCTTCAATTTTACTTATCTTAACCCTGGAATTTCCAGAGAAAGATCCGGCCTTGCTGATATCGATTGAATCCAATACCTCAGGTGTCAATCTAGCCAGTGAGCCAGAATCCATAGAAACGAGATTATATAATCCCATATATCCTTGGGGGATAATCACCGCTTCAAGACCTTCTGAAAATACCATTTCTCCAGCACCTTTAATCACAGCATTCAATCCGCCGCAATCACCCCACCAGTTAGAATAGCTATCTTTTGAATTTTCTTGTTCAAGGTCATATGAATCCCTCCAGTAAAGATTAATTTACGATGAGGAATTATTATTTTATATAAAAATATTTTTACTGTTAAATAGTAAACGCCCATAAAATCATATTGTTTTTTATTAGACCTTGTTTTTCCATTAGCTATGCTAGGCATAAAGATATCCCTGAAGAAAACAGAACAACTAAAGAAACACCTCCTAGAATCCAACCTATTCAACAAAGAATACAAAATAATCAAACAAGATAATTCAATCATTTTTCCTCTAACTAAACTGACAGAAGCCAAAAAAAGGCAGTTAAAAAAGAAGTTTCCAGAGTCAGAGTTTATCAACTATAGTTTTATACCAAGAAAAAAAACCCAAAACTACAAAGACCTTCTCTTATCCATTCTTCAAAAATCTGTGATAGATGAACTGCCGTCATCTTTTGACATCATCGGCTCTATCTTGATACTTGAGATAAAGCCAGAGCTTATTGAATATGAGAAACAGATAGCAGATGCCCTACTTAGGATAAACAAGAACATAACAACTATCCTTAAAAAAGCAGACATCCATTCAGGTGAATTCAGGACACAAAAACTTGATTATATCGCAGGAGAGAAGACTAAAGTGACAGTATACAGAGAAAACAATGTTCGTCTTAAATTAGATGTAGAAAAAGTTTATTTCTCACCAAGGCTGAGCACAGAGAGGAAAAGGATATACAAACAAGTCAAGAAAGGAGAAAACATTTTAGTCATGTTCTCGGGGTGCGGCCCTTATCCGATAGTACTTTCAAGAAACACAGCAGCTGCCAAGATTACCGGGATAGAGAAAAACCCTATAGCACATAGATATGCAGAATCAAACGCAACACTTAACAAGACAAAAAACGTCACTCTTCTTAAAGGAGATGTCCGTAAAGTACTCCCTGAATTAGATGAGAAATTTGACAGGATTCTGATGCCTCTTCCAAAAGGAGCAGAAGATTTCCTTTATCTTGCATTGGCAGCATCTAAAAAAGGAACAATAATTCATTTCTATGACTTTGAGCATGAATCTGAACTGAAAAAAGGGGAAAAGAAAGTCAAGAGTGCGTGTAAAGAGAACAACAAAAGCTGCAAAATCCTCAGGACAGTGAAATGCGGCCAGTATAGCCCGGGAAAATTCAGGATATGCGTTGATTTTTTAATCTCTTGAACAAAAAAATTCAACACCTTGGTGATTGTTTTCATATTCTATTCTTCAATTATAAGATTATTCAAATACAAATTAAACCAATGTATGGTTGAAGGACATCTTCCATGGCATTCCTGATGAAGGGTTTCTGCGGGCTTTGCTTTAATGTCTATTAATGAGTATATACCGTTATGTATCTCACTGTCTATCCTATTTTTTTCATCTGTTATGTGTGCGCATGGAAAGACCCCATATAAGGGATTCCAGGTTGGCCATACAAAGGAAGAATAACACTTGGCTGTTTTTGGGAGAGTTTCTTCATCAGGAGATTTTAACATTAGTTTCATCCTTAAGTCGGGATTTCTTCTTATAATTCCTTCTACAGTTTCCATACCTCTTACATTATATTCTTCGTTTGGATCAGAAAATATGTCATATCTTATTCTGAATTCATCAACATTCATGCTATCTAGTCTTAAAACAGTATCTTCCAGAGAAGCCAAAGTATCTGGCATTAGTACATGAGTAACGTTTATTTGAAAACACGATCTTATTTCTTCCCTGGCATTTGCGAAATCTTCAACTGTTCCCATCACTCTTTCATAAAAATCTCGTCCGCCGTATTTTTGATAAGAGTCTCTATCTGTTCCAGGTAAAGAGACCTGCACTCCTGTGCCTTTTTCCAACAATGTAGAAAAAAGAGGTTCAGGAATTCTGACTCCGTTTGTGATTATCCATGCTTCCCTGTCTGCTTCACCAAAATATGAGATAACCATAGATGCAATGTCCGGATAAACAGATGGTTCGCCTCCTCCTGCTAAGTGTATTTTCTCAATTTTATACCCGTTTTTTTCCCATTCAATTGTTTTTATTAGTTCTTTTTCAAATTGAGATTTAAGTTCTGGAGTCCATTTTTTTGGATTTTTAGATCCGTTTCTATCAAAGCACCAAACGCATTTCAAATAGCAAGGCCGACCTTTATATCCGAGATGAATATCAACTATCCTTGGAGGATAAGAATAATCTATTCCATTGTTTCCAAATCTGGTTTGAAAATACTCTTGATTATCTATAATAGCTCTTTGCCCAAAAAAAGTCTTTAGTGTATCTGTCGTGACCATATAATTGGGCATTAATGAGTTTTATTAAGTCTTGTCAATAGGATATATATTTTTCACTAGTGAATATA
>JAFGSP010000179.1 GCA_016934775.1 Candidatus Woesearchaeota archaeon
AGGTCGTCTCCTACAATCTGGACATTCTCAGCTTTTTTCATGAGATACTGCCATGATTCCCAGTCATCTTCTGCGAACGGGTCTTCCATAGAGATTATTGGGTATTTGTTCATCAGCTTCAGATAGAATGAAGCAAGCTCTTCTCCGGAAAGCTTTGTTTGCTTAGATTCAGGGCCTTTGCTTCCCATTACATATTTGCCGGCATGGTAGAATTCAGAGGCAGCGCAGTCCATGGCTATCTTTATCCTGCCTTTATAGCCTGCTTCTCTTATTGCTTCTTCCAGAAGCAGCAATGGCTCTTCATTATTTTTCAGAGGAGGAGCGAATCCGCCTTCATCTCCCACGTTGACAGCATCAACACCGTATTTCTTTTTGATTATCCCCTTGAGTGCATGGTATGTTTCAGCGCCCATCTTAAGTGCTTCTTTGAATGAATCTGCTTCAGGAGCTATCATGTATTCCTGGATGTCAAGAAGGTTGCCTGCGTGCTTTCCTCCATTGATTACATTGAAGAAGGGTTTTGGCATCCTCATATCAGCCTGGGCAAGCTCTTTTATATGGACATGAAGCGAGGTGTGCTTTGCCATTGCTCCAGCCCTGCATACAGCCATGCTGACTGCAAGTATTGCGTTTGCGCCGAGCTTTTCTTTATTTGGTGTGCCGTCTATCCTGGTCATCATAACATCTATGAACTGCTGCTGCTTTACATCAAGGCCTATGAGCTTGGGAGCTATCCTTTCCATAATATTCTCTATGGCTTTTTGGACTCCTTTGCCGCCGTATCTTTTGCCGCCGTCTCTTAGTTCTACGGCTTCATGTTTTCCAGTTGATGCGCCGGAAGGAACTATTGCCCTTGTCATAAAATCAGCAGTGTAAAGGTCAACTTCAACAGTTGGATTTCCGCGAGAGTCAAGGACTTCTCTTGCTTTTATCTCAGTAATTTCAGACATATAAAAACACCTCGCCATTCGGACTATTCGCTTTTTTTCCTTGCGATATAGTCCTTAATCTCTTTTCCCTCAAGGCTTTTGTAAAAGGCTTGGTAGGATTGCCTCTGGAATCAAGAACTTCTTTTGCTTTTATCTCAGTAATTTCACTCATTTAACTTCACCCAATTAATGAAGGAATATATGGATAATAAAAACATTTCGATATAGATTCTCTATTTTAACTGATATTAGTAATCTCTGTTGTTATTAGAAATATATTTAAAGAGAGCAAGTCCTAATATCTTACAAATTTACTAAAAAGAGGTGGCATGGATGCGCTTGTTGAATCATAATCGTAATAAGCAGTTTTTCTTTTTTATATCTCTGTTAATTTTTTCTGGTCTGTTTTTGTCTGGATGCAGCCAGAAACAAGAAAAAGTGTATCATGTAGGCATTCTCAGCGGATTGGATTACTTTAGTGACATTGCAGACAGCTTTAAGGAAGAGATGACTACGCTGGGCTATATTGAGGGAGTAAATATAATATATGACCTACAAAAAACAAACTTTGAGCCAGATCGTGAGAAGCAAATATTGAGGAAATTTGTTGAGGATGATGTTGATTTGATATTGGTTTTTCCGACAGAGGCATCATTGGCTGCCAAGGAAGCTACAGAAGGAACAGATATTCCTGTGCTTTTTGCTTCTGCGTTTACAGAAGGAACTGATCTTATTGTCAGCATAAGCCAGCCTGGAGGACATATTACGGGTGTTCGTTATCCAGGCACTGATGTGGCTGTCAGGCGTCTTGAGATCTTGCATGAGATAATGCCAAATGCCAAAAGGGTTTGGCTACCTTTCCAGGAAGGATATCCAGCTGTTCCTTCTGAATTAGAGCTTATAAGGCCTGTTGCTGAATCTTTAGAAATAACACTCATAGAGTTTCCTGCTAATAATCTGGCTCATCTTCAGGAAGAGCTTGAAAACCGTGCTGAGTCAGAAAATTTTGATTTTGATGCTGTACTATATATACCAGAATCTCTTTCAACTACCCAATTTGTTTTTGAATTAATTGCTAATTTCACAAGAGAGCGCAATATTCCTGTTATGGGCACCAAAATTCTGACAGATGATTATGGGACTGTATTTGGAGTCACTACAAATAACCAGGATTTTGGAGTATTGGCTGCGCCTATTGCAGATAAAATCCTTAAGGGCATCCCTGCTGGCACAATTCCAGTTGTTTCACCAGAATCATATTTGATAGTCAATTATAAAGTAGCGCAGGAGTTGGGGATAAAAGTGCCTGAAGGATTACTGGCTATGGCGGATGAGATAATTCGTGAGGAAAGCTAAAATGAAAAGAACCAAACTAAACCTGGCTATATTTGTTTTGGCAGCAGCCCTGATTTTAATATCTTCCTGCAGCGCTCCTGAGAAAAAAGTGTATAAGGTCGGAATATTATCAGGACTGGATTTTTTTTATGATGCTATTGATGGTTTTAAAGTGGAGATGACAGAGCTGGGTTACATAGAAGGAGAAAATATAGTATATGATATACAGAGAACTGATTTTGATATGGAAGCATACAAGAGAATAGCCAATAAGTTTGTTGAGGACGAAGTTGATTTGATATTCGTGTATCCAACTGAAGCATCCATTGAAGTAAAAAATGCTGTGCAAGGCAAAGGCATTCCTGTTGTATTTGCTTTTGCAATGACAGAAGACTCTGGTTTAATAGAAAGCATTCAGGCTCCTGGCGGACATATCACAGGGTCCCGTTATCCTACTCCGGAGATTGCAGAAAGACGATTTAACATCTTATTGGAACTGGTGCCGGATGCCAAGACAATATGGATTCCTTATCAGAAAGGTTATCCGACTATTCAGATTCAAATGAAAAGAATTCATGAACAAGCTGATGAGTTGGGCATAACCTTAATTGAGTTCCCGACTGCAGACGCAACTTCGCTGGAATCTGAACTTAAAAAGAGAAATGATTCAGGAGAAATGGGTTTTGACGCTGTGCTCTTTCTTGCAGAGCCTCTTGCTGTCACACCTGATGCTTTTTTAGTTATCAGCAAGTACACATCAGAACACAATATTCCTGCAGGAGGCGCATGGATGGAGGTTAAAGGTTACAGGTCATTGTTCGGGGTTATTGTAGGCGTGAAAAAATCAGGCATGGATTCAGCATTTCTTGCAGATAAGATATTTAAAGGAATTCCAGCAGGTACAATACCTGTTATCTCTTCAAGCAGCTTTTTCCAGCTTGATTACCTTGCAGCGCAGCAGTACGGACTTAACATTAGCTCAAGCCTTATTAATACAGCAGATGAGATAATTAGTTGAAATGCATGAAAAAAAAATAGCAGAAAAACCTGGAAAATTCAGGAGCCTGACAATAACATTAGCTCTTGCGTTCTTGTTCCTGAGCACTGTTGTCCTTTTCAGCTCCAGCCTGATTAATATTTATTTCAGCATCCAGGCCCAGCAGAAGGCCATTGACAGCTATCAGCAGATGATTTCCAGCGAAGCAGCTGATTCTGTGAGGAATTTTATTAATGAAAAAACAAATAAGCTTGAAACAGGGATAAAACTGTTTGATCTTGCATCTGTCAACCAGGATGAGAAAAAAATCCTGCTTGAAAGATTAATAGGATTTGATCAGGCATTCCGCCAGATTATTTTTTTGGACGAACAGGGATATGAATCAGTCAAAGTCACTCGCCTTTCAAGTTATGCCACAAGCCAGTTAAGAGATAAGTTGAATGACCCTAAGTTTATTGAGTCAATTGAGGAAGATAGGTATATCAGTACGATCTATATTGATGAATTGACCAGTGAGCCGCTGATAATTGTTTCTGTTCCTGTTAGAGATATTTTCGGAGATTCAAAAGGAAGCTTAATGGCAGAAGTGAACCTAAAATTCATGTGGGACATGGTTAGCAGCATAAAAGTCGGCGAATCAGGGGTTGCATATGTGGTTGACAATGCAGGATACCTACTAGCTTTTGAAGATATTAGCCGTATCCTGAAAAGGGAGAATCTTTTATATCTTAAAGAGGTAAATGAATTTGTTGTCGGAGATGTTCATAGCCATGAATCTAACGCAGACATTTCAAAAGGCATATATGGCACTACTGTTGTTACTACACACAGTCATCTTCATGACCCTGACTGGGCTGTTGTTGTTGAATTGCCTGTGGTTGAAGCTTATGAAAATGTCATAAACCAGATCAGATTATCAATTGTCTTTATGGTCTTAAGCTTAATCTTGACAGTTGTCTTGGGAATCTTTCTCTCAAGAAAGATTACAGAGCCCCTGATTAGTTTAAGGAACGCAGCAATGGAGATCAGAAAAGGTAACCTCGATGCAAAAATAGAACCCAGATCAAAAGATGAGATTGGCGAGCTTAGTGTTTCATTTGATGGCATGAGAGAGGCAGTCAAATCACAAAGAAATAAATTAGAAGACTATAGCAAGCATCTGGAAGAAAAGGTAAAACAGAGAACAAAACAACTGGAATTAAGAGATAGAAAGCTTTCAGAATCTGATAAAAGATATGACCTTGTTGTCAAGACAACAGGCCAGTTGGTTTACGATCTTGATTTAGATACTAACAATATTATCTGGAAAGGAGCTGTCAAAGAAATAACCGGCTATGATCCGAAGAACTTCCGGCTTGACCTTGACGGATGGACAAAGTATATTCATCCAAAAGACAGGAAACACGCGCTGGATGAACTGGACAAGTCTATGAAGGAAAAACAGAAATATTCTGTTGATTATAGGTTCAGGCAGAAAAACGGCACATATAAGTATGTTCGTGATAATGGTTTTTATATTGAAGATAAAACAGGCAAAGCTGTAAGGATGCTTGGAACAATAAAAGATATAACCTCCCAGAAAGAATATGAAAACAAGATACTTAGGATAAACAGGAAGCTTGAAGAAGCTAACCTAAAGCTGACTGAGTTAGATAAAGAAAAAGACGAATTCATTTCTATAGCAGCTCATGAGCTCAAGACGCCTTTGACAAGCATAAAAGGCTTTGCGCAGCTTCTCAAGACTAAAAATGTGATTAAGGATAAGAAAAAACAGAATCATTACCTGGATCTGGTGAATGACAACACAATCAGATTGTACAACCTGATCCTGGATCTGGTGGATTCATCCAGGCTGAGTTTAGGAAAGCTGGATATTGATATTAAGGAAGTCAATACAATTGATATATTTAATGATGTAAAAGAAAATATGGCGCTTGTAATTGAAAAATCAGGCATCAAGCCTGTCTTCACGATAGAGAAAGATCTTCCTAAACTAAAGGCTGATCCTGAAAGGCTACTGCAAGTCATAAGGAACCTTATTGTTAATGCGACGCATTTCACTAAAGAGGGCGGGACAATTTCTGTTGGAGTCCGGAGAAAAGGCAGGTTTGTGGAGTTTTCTGTCAGGGATGATGGGGAAGGCATACCTAAGGAAAGGCAGGATAAAATATTTTCCAGGTTCTATCAGGCTGACTCCAGCCTGACAAGAAAAGTTAAGGGATCTGGGCTGGGTCTTTCTGTCTGTAAGGGCCTTGTCGAGCTGATGGAAGGCAGGATATGGTTTGAATCTGTTGAGGGTAAAGGAACGACTTTCTTGTTTACGATACCTGTCGCAAAGAAATGAGTAAGGTTTTTAAAAATCTTTAAATACAAATCGGAATTCTTTCAATAGTATGCCACGGTGGCACAACCCGCTCAACCTTTTAAAAAAACGTTGACGAAAACAGGTGCGACATTAAATGCTTTGCATTTAAGTCCCAC
>JAFGSP010000180.1 GCA_016934775.1 Candidatus Woesearchaeota archaeon
AGAGCGCCAAGACCTGCAGCAGCCTGTTCTTCAGACTTCTTTTCTTCTTTTGGCTCTTCTTTCTTTTCTTCTTTTGCGGCTGGAGCTTCACCTGATGCTGCTGCCGGAGCTGTTGCTGGTGCTGCGACTGCTGCCTGTTTGACAGCTTCATCAATGTCAACATTCTCCAGAGCTGCTACCAAAGCCTTAATCCTAGCTTCATCAACTTTGACACCTGCTGCGTCAAGGACTTTCTTAAGGCTAGATTCATTAACTTTATGTCCTGCTTTGTGCAAAAGCATTGCTGCGTAAACGTATTCCATTTTTTTTACCTCCTATATCATGAATATCATCCAAACAAGCTTCCCAATCCAACAGCTGCATCAGCCTGAGGCTCTTCTTCTTTCGGAGCGTCTGGCTTATCATCCTCTTGTTTTTTTGTATCTTCCTGCGCGACTGCTGGAGAAGCCTTATTCTGCTTCAATTCATCAGATAAAGCCTCTTCAGGAAGGCTGCTTGACAATGAAAGCATCTCACAATATGCTTTTCTTAAAATAGCTTCAGTAGTCTCATCAGTCAATATGTTCTGCGAGACTGCCAATGCCATGCTGTCATTGCTTGCTTTCCCCAGGAGCGCCTTTATTGTCTCTCCTGTCGGATAGGCTGAGTATACAGCAAGGTTGAATGATTCTGAGTATGCTGATACGAACTTGTTGAAGAATTCCTTCTCATCGACATACAACACCTCGCTCTCGAAAATTGTGCCGTTTTCGTAAGCAGCAGTAAGATCAAGTCCGATCTCCATAGGCTCTATCCCGATCCTTGTCAGGATGCCTGCAAGTTCTGCGCTTATTACAGCCCCTTTTTTTGCGACAACAGTGTCTTGTTTAATGGCTAGCTTTCCTCCTTCAACGCCTGTCTTGATTCCGAACTGGCCAAGCTGGCCGATAATCGGGCCCGGAGCAAAGCTGGTCGGCCCTGCTTTGACCTGTATGTCTTTTGGAGCATGCTGCCCTGCTTTTGCAGGTGCTTTTGATTTTGTCTTCTGCAATCCTGCATAAAGCTTGAAAGGATTCTCTTCAGTGAAAATAAGAGCGGGCATTCCTTTGAAATGCTTTTCGAGGCCGGTTATGTTCTCTTTCTTTGATTTTGAGAAAGCAATCTTCATGAGCCTTTTCTTGGTCATCCTTAGGACTGTATCCTTATCCCTCAATGCGGCCCTCATGTTCTGGAGCTGCTTTGCAGGGATGTTTCCCATGTCCACTAATCCTATTACAGGATACCTGTCAATGAGTTCAACAAACTCTTCTACTGTTTTTTTCTTTTGTTCTGAAACATGAGCCATTTTTATCACATTATCTTCTGGGGCTTGCCCATAGTATACTTGACATATGCTGATTTTACATTGTTCTCTCCCTGGGGAAGATGGTGTATCACGTTGTTGTAAATATACCTGATATTCTCAATAAGGTCGGCATCGCTTGATTTCTCATTACCGACAAGGGTCTGGATAAGAGGAGCTTTTTTTCCTGATAGTTTAACTGTGCCCTGCAGCCTGTCATAGACCTGTTGTAGGTTGGCATTTGGAGGCACGATACATCCTGCTTTTGGGTTTGGCATCTTTCCTTTTGGACCGAAAATCCTACCGAATGAAGTAGCAATCTTTGGCATGATGTTTGCCTGAGCCACAAAATAATCATATGAAGTTGCCAGTTTCTTGACTTTTCTCTTGTCTTTGACATAATTATCGAATTCAGCCTGCATCACAACAAAATCCATGACTTTTTTTGCCTGGTCTCCGAGCTCAGGCCCGACAAGAGCGCAAATTGTTGTCTTTTTTCCTTTTGATTTAGGCAATTTCAGATAAAATTCAATCTGGTGATCAGGGTTTTTAAGGTCAAGATTTTTTAGATTTATGACTAAATCTACTTTCTGCTCAAAATTCCTTTTTGATGATTCCTTGAGTTTAGATATAGCTTCCTTCAGCTTAGTTTCATCCATTTTTTCCTATCCTCCTACCGAAGTAGTCCACGGCGTTTACTATGTCCTTGGAAAAAACAGGTATTTATAAATATTACTGAGACGAATCCGTATTTTTACACCCGGTACTTTTAAATATAACAATCAATATAACTTCTTATGGATCAGGAATTGAGTATAGTGGACATGGCCGAAGACTTGTTCTATGGACTAACCTTTAGATTGCTTAAAGGAAGGACGTCCCCTGAGGATTATAGGGCCTGCCTGATAAAAGAGATTATTTGGAATATTGAATATTTTGAAGACTATCAAGGCTATATGTACTCTTTTTCTCTTGAAAATTATGCAAAGAGAAAACCCTTATTGGACTTTTTTAGTAATCTTTTTTCATCATGGGTGGAGCTTGAGAGCGGATATGAGTATTTGATGAATAAATTTCCCTATTCAGTCTATTACGATTGCATTCATGGAAAAGAAGACCTCTTTTTTGGAAACTAAGACTTTTTTATTCTAGTCCACTTAAACATCACTTTTTTATACACTCTCTCTAGCAATTTCTTTAATGGGTGATAGCAATAACTAAAGAATACATAAGGTTCCTGAAACCTGTCCCATTTCTTTACATAGATAAGGGAGATGAGTTCAGGGTCTACTATGACAAAGAGTGCAGGAGATTCATCAAGCACGAAGGCCTTAGAATTGACGTTGATAAGAGAAAAGGCACAGGGTATATGGAACTAATAACAAGCAGATCATGAAGTCAAAAGGTTTATATACCGTTTTTTCCTAATCTGAGCTATGTTCAGAAGATTTAGTCATGCACTTGCATGGTGGCGCTGGCTTTTCAGTTTCAGCGCATTGAAATATTTAGGGCTGCTCATAATGACAGCAGGGCCTCTTTCTTTTATTTATCTGTATATTTTTAGAGGTTCAGCTGTTTATGTTGCTGCCATAGGCTCTTTATTGGCCTTTGTTTTAGGGTTTATTATATGGATCAATGGCTGGGACCCTTATGAGACAATTATTCCGCAGAACCAGGCATATGAGTTCCTTATGCTTGTTAAAGAGACATTTGAGTTTGTGGAATGGTGGAAATGGCTTATGGAATTCAGTTTTTTCAAGTATATCGGACTGGCTTTTATGATACTCGGGCCGCTGGTGTTCATGTATAGGAGGCTTTTTCTTGATACCCATATGTATGAGCTTCTCATAGGCGGGGGCCTGACATTTGCTACAGGTGTTGTCATATGGATGCTGTCTTGGGATCCATACAAATAAGCGAGATAGATAAATTTTTATTAGCGGCTGATTCTTCAATGTTATGGCGACACTATTTGAGGCGATTCTCCTCGGTATTATTCAGGGAGTGACAGAATGGCTTCCCATAAGTTCTTCCGGGCACCTTGTGCTTGCCCAGCACCTGCTTGGACTTCAGGAGCCTGTAGTATTTGATGTTGTGCTGCATTTCGGCAGTCTCTTGGTCATATTGATGGTCTACTGGAAAGACCTCATAGAGCTCCTTTTTGGTGTCTTCAGGAGAGATATGAAAGTTATAAATTATGTCCTTATGCTGATTGTTGCTTCTGTGCCTATAGCTTTTGTAGGCATTTTCCTCAATGACCTGATTAAGTCAGCTTTCAACAGCACAAAAATAGTTGGCATTTCTCTACTAATTACCTCTGTGCTTCTCTTTCTTAGCAGATATGTCAAGAAAAAGAAAACAGAGCTTAATTTTGTAAATACCCTTGTTATTGGATTTGCGCAGGCTCTGGCCATACTTCCGGGAGTCTCAAGATCAGGCTCAACAATATCCACAGGATTGATACAGGGAGTTGAAAAAGAAGAGGCTGCGAAATTCTCTTTTTTGATGGCAATGCCTGCTATACTTGGGGCTAATCTACTTGAGATCAGGCACCTTGGTGAAATTACTAATCTTCCTTTGCTCGGGGTTGCCACACTTACAACAATAATCACCGGATATGTTTCATTAAGGCTTCTCCTCCACATAATCAGAAAAGACTGGTTCCATAAATTCGGATGGTATTGCCTTGTTATGGGTTTAGTTGTATTGTTGTTTCTTTGATTGTTCCAATAGTGTTCTATGAACGACAGATTTATAAACCAAAATAGATATTGATTTCTTTATCATAATCTTAGAGGTGAACTTATGAAAGAAGTCCAGCAGAGGATAGCAGGTGTTCTGAAAGAACTGAAGAAAGTCATTGTCGGCCAGGAAGAAGTAATGAAGCAGATCCTGGTGAGCATATTCTGCGATGCTAACGCTCTTTTGGAGAGCTATCCGGGGCTTGGGAAGACAACCATGATTAAGACCCTTGCGGATATCATGGACCTGAAGTTTTCTAGGATTCAGTCAACTCCTGACCTTATGCCGACAGATATTACAGGAACTTATGTGCTTGAGGAAAAAGACGGAAAGAGAGTATTCAATTTCCATAAAGGCCCGATTTTTGCGAATATTGTGCTGGTGGACGAGATTAACAGGGCTACTCCTAAGACACAGTCGGCCCTTCTTGAAGCAATGCAGGAGAAACAGGTTACTTTGGGAAGGAATACTTTTCCGCTGGAGATGCCGTTCTTTGTGCTGGCCACCCAGAATCCTATTGAGCAGGAGGGTACGTATCCCCTGCCGGAAGCCCAGACAGACCGTTTCTTGTTGAAGATAAAAGTTGACTATCCCACTATGGAAGAAGAAGACCTGATAATTGACAGGTTTACAGGAAAGACAGAGGTAGAGCCTGTGAAAAAGATGTTCAATGCCCAGATAATAGATAAGTTCCAGCAGTATACAAGGGAAGTGCCTATAGCGAATGACCTGAAAAAGAGAGTGCTGAAGATAGTCAACTTGACGAGGACTGAGAAAGACATAATTGAGTACGGAGCATCTCCAAGGGCATCTATGGGGCTTGTATTGGCAAGCAAGGCAAATGCCCTTCTTGAGGGAAGGAATTTTGTCAGCAAGCAGGATATAGATAAGATGGCGTATCCAATACTAAGGCACCGTATAATACTGAATTTCGAGGCAGAGCGAAAAGGAATGACCTCAGATGATGCAATTGCCTCTGTTATCAGGAAAGCCTGAAAATGATTGATATTAAAAAATGATTGATATAGATTTTCTTTCAAGCCTTAAGCGGTTCCATGTTATTGTCAACAAGAGAGTGACAAGCAGCTTTACGGGCTCGAGAAAATCAATATCTTTGGGAAGAGGACTTATCATAAACGATTTCAGGCCGTACACTCCGGGCGATGATTACAGAGCCATAGACTGGAAGCTTTTTGCGAGGACAGATGAGTTCTTTGTCAAGAGATATGAGGAAGAAAAAAACCTTACTTCTCATGTTCTTATAGATGTGAGCAAGAGCATGGACTATGGAAGCGGAAGGCATAAGAAATTTGAATATGCGGCAATGCTTGCTCTTGGGTTTGCTTATCTTGGAGCAAGAAATAATGAAAAATTCCATCTTACACTGATTTCAGACAAGACACGCTATCTGAAAGCAGAGAGAAGCTCCAACCAGGTTCTTGGGTTTCTTCACTATTTGAATAAGGTGAAGTGCAAAGGCATAATCAATTTTGAAGAAGAAGTCAGGAAATATAAGAAAACCATAAAATCAAAGAGCCTTGTGGTCATCATATCGGATTTCCTTTTTGACATAGAGCAGGTGCGCAATACTCTTTACCTATTCAGGAACCATGACCTAAGGGTTATCCAGATCCTGGACAAAACAGAGACTAATTTCAGGGTGTTCGGCTCAGTGCTTCTGGAGGATAGTGAAACAGGGCTGCAGATGGAGACATATATCAGCGAAAGCCGTAGACAAGAATACAGGGAGAGGATGTATCACCATATACTTGAGGTAGAGAAGGAGACCCTGAATGCCAAAGGCAAATTCTTCTTATTTAGCACAGAACATCCTCTTTTCGATGCTTTCTACCAGATTGTGAATACTTAGAATTGAAAAGTTACTTTTTCTCAGCCACAACCTCAAGATAAGCAGAGCCGTTAGGTATATTTCTTTCCTCGTTTATCACGATATGGAAATCTTTGAGAAGCTCTTCAACATAGTCCTTGCTGAAATAATGCCTTACATAACCCGATTCATCTTCATACATATCTTTCTCGAGCTCTTTTCCTTTCCCATAATCCTTGTCATTCACAGATTTGACCTGGAACATGAGCAGGCCCTCACTTTTCATGACTCTGCTTACCTCGGATAGTGTTTTTTTCAGCTCTTCATCAGTAAAATAATATAGGCCGGCTCTTGAATAGACAAAATTAAATGAATCTGCTTCAAACTGCATTGGTTCTGTGATATCCTTGACAAGAGCAGTCAGGAATATATCATACCTTTTCTGCGTCTCATTGAACTGCTTGATGCCCTCACTGGAATAATCCATGCCTGTAACAATGAATCCTTTATTATGGAAAAAAATAGAATCCGCGCCTTTTCCGCAGCAAAGATCAAGAAGCTTTCCTTTCTTGTCCTTCATGAAGTTGTAGTAGCAGAACCTTGCGAACTCAGTTACTTTGTGATATCTCCCGTAAGACTCTTTATGTTTTGTTTCCCAGAATTGTTTGTCTAGCATACAAAATAAAAAAAACTGTTCCTTTATTAATGTAACCTTTACTAGGATTAGATGGGGTTAGAACTCACTTTTTTATTACAAGTTTTCCTCTATAAGCTTAGAAAGAATGATCCAATCCTTCTTGAAATAATCCTTTTTCAGGACGGCTTCCTGCTTGAAGCCATATTTCTTGTACAGATGGACAGCATTGGGCATCAATTCAGGACATGTTGTAATCCTTATCTTATGGCATTTTTCTTTTTTTGCCAGATTCTCTACAAAATCCATGGCAAAATGCCCTATTTTTTTGCCTCTATACTCACTTTTTATTATCAACTCTTCTAGATAGAGCACACCGGATAATATTTTTATGATTACTACGCCCCATATCTCTTCAGAACCATTAGTCTCAACAATCTTATAGAATCTCTTTTTCCAGGTCTTCTCAAGGCCGTTTCTGTCATGGAATTCTTTCCATAGTTCCTTGTTTACCAGTTCAATATCTCTTTCCCTGCCTCTCTTTAACTCCATGGCTTTTTTGCAATATCTCCTGCTTTATTATTCTTATTATTGTAGTCTAATTATGTTCCATATGGAAAATAATTTTGAATCCTCACTTTTATGTCATGTTTTATAGCTTATCTGAAAAATATATGAAAAATATGTCGGTATTTTGGTTTACACTATCCTCTAAAAATATCATCAAGATATAATCCAGACAAAAGATTATATTTTACAGAATACAGTAAGGTATTTTGCATTTTACAAAAAATTGAAAAAGTGAGCGTATCCAAAAATTATGTAAATTTATTAAAAAAGATTAAATATTTTAATCAAAAACATAAATTTGTAATAAATAAAAAATCACTAGAAAAATCAAAAAACTAATCTTTCTGTTTCATGGTCTCAGATATTTTTTCTTTTTTTATAGAATTTTGCAATTCTTTCACATATCTGAGTGTCTGGTCCATATGGTTCCTTACTTTTACAGCAGCCTTTTCAAAAGCATTTTCCAGGGTAACGCCGTTCAGTTTATAACCAATAATAACCTTTCCCTCATATATATAGGTGGTCTTGGCTATAAGATCCAGGTCAATCCATCTTTTGATATAGTCATACATTGTCTGCCTCGTGATCCCTGCTATATTTCCCATCTCCTCTACTGTTAGAACTGCCAGTTCAGGCTTTTTTTCCTTATTAGAGAGCTTCATCCGCTCGTACAGCTCAATAAGGACCTTGTATTTCGTGGCTGTAGAGCCGCTTTTTCTTGGAGAAAGCCCCATCCTATTAATGATTACAGTTGCCAGCTCCCTGGAATCAGGATCCATTGAGCTTGGCTCATGATTAGTCAGATAATACGCCCGTCTTGCCATGTTATCACCGGATTAATTATTATTTTGGTGCTTTATATATTTTTGTATTTTACCGACAAGGAAACAAAAATTAAAAAAATATTTTGATTAAGTGAGTGAGGGGATACCCCTCACACTCCCCTGCTTCATTTGGTTATACTGAATGACTTTTAACATGTTCTTCGCTTCAACATGATTAAACAATTTAATCAGACTTAATTTAAGGGCATTTACAAAGCGTTTTTTATTATTCCTTATTCTTATGTATCTGAAATAGCCCTGTTTTGCATGTTTTTTATGCAAAAAATATAGTTCCTGGAAAATTCGGTATTATACCGAATAAGGCCAATGGCATAAAACAGGCATTTTCTGGCATTATCCCGGCACAGATGGCATTATCCCGACTAGTAAGGGATTATCCCGACAAACTAGTTTAACCTTCTTTTACTGTATAACCCCGGTTATACAGTACAAACATGGCAAAGTACGCATAGTAAGGGTAGTTTACCTGGGTTTGTCGGCATTTTTCCGATCAGAGTAACTAGTATAGTTTTTTGGTGTTTTTTTGAATATGTTTGGATTGATTTATTTATACTTGATTTTGTAAGCCAGAATAATGAGGGCTTGTAACAGAACAAGCGAGTTTGTGATTATTATTGGCAGGTCCTTTTTCATCAATCCATAGGCTGTCCATAAAGCGACAGACGTACAAAAGAGCGAAAACATAGGCAGAGAGAGGTCTTTGGTGTGTTTTGTCTTAATGACCTTGATCAATTGAGGAAGAAAGGAGGAGATCCCTATAATAGATGCGGCATATCCGATTATCGAAACAATTTCCATCTCTTCTCGAGTATTAATCA